>CAZNAP010000012.1:0-31263 GCA_964571145.1 uncultured Lachnospiraceae bacterium
CTCCTCAACTTTCGATTTGTACTATATATCACTATTTTTCAACAAAAGCACTATACTAAATATCTTTCAATCGTCTTTTTCCACCCACCAATTTACCTTTTCTTTTTCAATATAAATCGCGGTCCTTCTTCACCTTGTTTTCCAGTTGCTGTAAATCCGTTTTTTTGCAACACTTTTTGAGATGCTATATTATCAGGTTCTGTTTCTGCTTCAATAGACACCACCTGATTTGTGGAAAACGCCCAATCACAAAGACCTTTTACGCCTTCTGTTGCGTATCCGTTTCCCTCATATTTTTCTTCTACACCATATCCTATTTCAACAAATCCCCTGCTCTGCAAACCTTTAAATCCAGCATATCCGATTACGGCATTATTCTCTTTTTTGCAGAATTTCCACGAAGTATACCACAAGAATTGTTCCGGCTGTTGTTGACAATTATGGAGCATTTCACTATAAGCTTGACTCAACTCCGGAACAGTATCTTTATATTGATCCACAAGAGCTTGCAACTCTTCTAAAGTCATAGGTATTATCCTTAATCTTTCCGTACTTATCTCTTTCAAAAGTAATCACATCCTTTAAATTTCGATTGTATAGATATCCTCTGCATAGCTGAATACGGCTATACTGTCTTTTCAATATCCGTGGTACCTTGTAATTCGGCAATAGAAAGTAATAGCACGAGACAACTCCGGTAATTTCTACTTTGGGGGACTAAAAGTGTCAATTGTTGCATTTAGCCTACCGTTTTAAAATACCGTTTTCCTACTAAAAAGCGTGAATAGTTGAATTTCGTCCACAGAATTTAGTGCCGCCGACCTACAATTTTCTTCCTTTGCTGGCTTTTAATAGGTTCAATCGACCTAAAAACAACCTACAAATAGCTTCCTTGTTGGTTTCTAGCAGGTAATTTGAAGAAAAAGCTACCTACCAAGTTCTTCAGTTGATAACTTTAGTAGGATTTTCAAGCAAAATACCAAGTTCATTAGTTGATAGCTTTTAGAAGAATTTTCAAGCAAACTACCAATTTCTTCACTTGATAGTTTTAGTAGGATTTTCAGGCGATTTACAAACTATGCCAGCACAAACTGGCTGTTGTACAATTCTGCATAGAAGCCCTGTTTCTCCAGTAACTCTGCGTGATTTCCCTGCTCGATAATATGGCCGTCTTTCATCACTAGAATTACATCTGCGTTCTTAATCGTAGAAAGCCTGTGTGCTACAATGAAGCTGGTTCTGCCTTCCATCATAACTGCAAATGCTTTTTGAATCTTGATTTCTGTACGTGTATCAATGGAAGATGTTGCTTCATCCAAAATCAGCATAGGCGGCAGCGTCAGCATAACACGTGTGATGCATAGAAGCTGTTTCTGCCCCTGAGATAGACTTCCACCGTCTTCGCCAATCAGCGTGTCATATCCATTTGGTAAACGACGTATAAAGCTGTGCGCATGGGATGCTTTCGCAGCGGCGATTATTTCTTCCTGTGTTGCTTCCGGTCTACCCATAACAATATTTTCTCGAATGGTGCCTCTTTTCAGCCAGATATCCTGTAATACCATACCATAAGAGGTACGCAGAGATTTTCGTGTAATATCTTTAATATCTGTATCTTCTACCTTAATGGAACCGGCATCCACATCATAAAATCGCATCAGCAGATTAATAATAGTAGTCTTACCACATCCCGTGGGACCGACAATTGCAATTCGTTGTCCCGGCTGCACATGTAAATTCAAATCTTGAATCAGTTTTCTGTCCGGCACATAGGAAAATGCCACATTCTCTATGTCTACTTTGCCTGCTACATGAGAAAGAATTACTGCGTCATTCGGTTCCGGTGTTTGAGGTTGCTCTTCTATTAATTCAAATATCCTGGCGGCACATGCAAGGGCATTTTGAAGTTCTGTAATAACACCTGATATTTCATTAAAAGGCTTTGTGTATTGATTTGCATAGGATAGAAAACAGGTTAACTGTCCAACTGATAATCCTCCAGAAATAGCCACCAATGCACCCACAAGTCCAACACCCGTATAAACCAGTGAATTTACAAATCTGGTGCTGGGATTCGTTAAAGAGGAAAAGAAAATTGCTTTTAAGGAACATGTTTCCAATCGTGCATTAATCTCATCAAACTGTTCGATTGTATCATCTTCCTTGTTAAAGGACTGCACGACTTTCTGATTCTCTATCATTTCGTTAATGAGAGAAGTCTGCTCTCCTCTGACCGTCGATTGCTTCTTAAACATCCGAAAAGTCCTGCTTGCAATAAAGCTTGCCACCAGAAAAGATATCGGCGTAATCACTACTACCACCAGCGTAATCCATACATTCACAGAGAGCATAAAAATCAAAGTGCCTAAAATTGTAATGACTCCGGTAAATAACTGCGTAAATCCTATTAATAAACCGTCGGCAAACTGGTCTACATCTGCTATAACTCGACTGACTATATCTCCATGAGAATGTGCATCCAAATACTTGAGGGGCAAAATTTCGATTTTTGCAAATGCCTTTTCCCTAACATCCTTAATCATACTGTATACAATTTTGTTATTGGCAATATTCATTAGCCACTGCGTTAACGCTGTAAGTAAAATCGCGACAACCATTTTCGTTAATATTAACAGAAGTCCCGGCCAGAATTCTGCCTCTCCAATCAGAGAAAGCATATCCACTGCATCACCAGTCAAGATAGGCAGATAAAGTGTTAATGCTACAGAAACAACGCCCATAAACAATGTTAAAAACAACAACAGTCCATAAGGTTTGCAATATCTCAATACTTTGATCAAGGTTTTTCTTTGTACTTGATTATTTTCTTTTTTCATTATCAATCACTCAGGTATTAAGCCTGCTCCCCTTTCTCAAACTGCGATTCATATATTTCACGATACACATGACAATTTGCCAGCAATTCTTGATGAGTTCCCAGCGCTGCCATTTCACCATCTTCCAAGACTACGATCTGATCTGCATGCATCAAAGCAGAAGCCCGCTGGGAAACAATAAAGACTGTTGGCTTGTTACCCGGTGCTGCTTGATTTTGCATTTCTTTTAGTGCTTTACGCAATTTTGCATCCGTTGCATAATCTAGCGCTGAAGCACTGTCGTCCAATATGAGTATTTCAGGCTTCTTAACCAGTGCTCTGGCAACAGACAGACGCTGCTTCTGTCCACCCGACAGATTTCGTCCTTCTTGCTCGATTTTAGCATCCAGACCACCGGATTTTTGCAAAACAAATTCTTCCGCTTGGGCTGTTCTTAATGCTTGCCAAAGCTCCTCGTCTGATGCATTTGAATTTCCCCACAGTAAATTATCACGAATGGTTCCTTTGAACAAAACTGCCTTTTGCATAACAATGCCAATTTTGTCCCTTAAGGCGGTTAGATTATAATTTTTTACATCTATACCGTCTACCTTAACAGCTCCGTCCTTCACATCATAAAAGCGAGGTATCAAATGAACCAATGTGGATTTACCGGAACCGGTTCCGCCTATAACACCAATGGTTTCTCCACCTTTCGCCTGAAAAGAAATATTAGTCAGTGCTTCTTCTCCGCCTTCTGAATATTTCATAGATACTTGAGCAAATTCCACACAAATTTTATCTTTTATTCCAACGTTAGCTTCTAAACTAACCTTATCATCAGCCTCAGCTTCTTCTCTATCTTTATCATCTGTTTCACTTTTAGTATCTACCCCAGCCTCAGCTTCAACCATACCTGTTGGAATTTCCAACACTGCTGCAATTCTGTCTCCGCAGGCAATTGCCTTCGTTACGGTTATAATCAAATTAGCCAGCTTCACTAATTCAACCAATATCTGAGACATGTAGTTAATCAACGCTACCACTTGCCCCTGAGTAAGAATACCGGCTTCCACGCGTATTGATCCTGTATAAATAAGAGCAATTAACCCGGCATTAATAACAATATAAGTCAATGGATTCATGAGTGTAGAAATTCTGGCTGCAGTCATCTGAATCTTTCTTAGACTATCGGTCTGCTTTTGATACTTATCCTTTTCTTTATGCTCCAATCCAAAAGCTCTTATTACACGTACACCAGTTAAGTTTTCACGGGTCGTACTCAGCACCTGATCCAAACTCTGTTGTACTTTACTAAATAAGGGAATGCTGATCAGCATAATCCCAAATACCAAAATTGATAAAATCGGAATAATTACTACGAAAACAAGTGCTGCCTTCACGTCAACTGTGAAAGCCATAATCATTGCTCCAAATACAATAAACGGTGAACGTAAAAATAAGCGCAAAACCAGATTGACTCCGGATTGCACTTGATTAATATCACTTGTCATTCGTGTAATGAGGGTAGACGTACCCTGCTGATCCATATTTGAAAAAGACAGTTTTTGTATATGAGAAAATAATGCATGCCGTAGCTTCGTAGCAAATCCCACTGCTGCTTTAGCTGCATAGAACTGTGCTGTTACTGCACTCAGTAATCCGATTAATCCAAGTGCTGCCATAATCAAGCACATTTTGACCACATATGATTTGTCAGCATTGGCTATACCAATATCAATCATCGACGCAACCACTAATGGAATTGTAAGTTCAAAAGAAGCCTCCAGTAGTTTAAACAGAGGCCCCAAAATACTTTCTTTTTTATAATCTTTTAAATAAACCAACAAGGTTTTCATAACCTGCTATTCCTTTCACGCCATTACATATCTACTGACAATCTCTTCTGACCAAGAATACTCTTCAAGGTAAACATCCATTAATTCTTCAAAATTCTCAGCGTGTTCTCTATTATCCATCAGCAAATAGTAATCGCAGACAAACTCAGCCGGTATAATCTGACAACTACCTCTATTTGTGATAAACAGCTCTCGTGATGTATGTTTCGCAAGAGTCTCCTTCAACGAACTAATCGCTTTTCTGTAAAGACGTTTTACCTTCTCATCATATGCTTTCTCCGGCCACAGTTTGTCTATTGCTTCTTCCATTGTAACCGTTCCGCCTCTATGATCCAGGCATAAAGCCAACAGCTCTTTGGATTTCATATTTGAGAAACGAACTGCTTCATTGTTGATAAACAAATTAAACCGACCCAGCATGAATGCTTTAATGGGCACTTCCTTACGTTTAATCAGCAGACATGCTCTTTGAGCAGCTTCCACAATATCCTGATACTCATAAGGCTTAAAAATATAAAAATCTGCTTTCATTTTCATAGCTAAAGAACAGTACTCTTCTTTACAAGTTACAAAAATAAGTACTATGTGTGGATACTTCTCTCTGAGTTTCTTCCCCAGTTCAATTCCATTCAACCCCGGCATTTCGATATCCAACAATGCACAATCAACCGGATTTTCTTTTGCGTACTACCATGCCTCCAAAGGGTCTAAAAATGCTTTACAAATATCTAAATCTTCAATCTGTTCGCAAATACTTTTCAACGTTTCCAAACAAATGACACTATCGTCAACTATGATAGTCGTAATCATAATCGCTCCCCCATCTATTAAGCATAATGTCTTAGTTTAAAAAATTTTCTATAATCACAGCTTCAGCCTCTTCTTCGCTTAGACCAAAAGTGTTTAGCTTAATCAGCTGTTCGCTGTTGATTCTGCCAATAGCCGCCTCATGAATAATTGCAGCATCAATGTGCTTGGCATCAATTTCCGGAATGGAACATACTCTTGCCTGATCCATAATAATGGAATCACATTGAATGTGTGCGTGACAAAGTGCATTTCCAATTGCTCTGGGATGAAAAGTCTGCATGGACTGACCTGCTGCAACAGATCTGGAAGTGATTTTCGCTGAGCTCCCCGTTCCATTTAAGTAAACATCCATGTCAGATACTGCACTTTGATGATCATGCGTCATCAGTTTCTCTGTAACAAATAGTTTTGTATCCTCTCCCATGATAACTTCGGTAATTCTCTTAGTTGAATCTACTCCTTTTATCTGAGCCGTATCCAAAGTAAATACGGAACGCTCTTCCATAATTATTTTGGTAACAGGATTCAGGATGCGGGCACCTGTCCCTTCACCTTCTCCATAATGCTTTTCTTCATAACGAACATTCGCTCCGGCACCCACATGAAAAGTATGAATACCGTCATGCCTGCTGTCATTGCATCCACTGTTATGAATACCGCATCCGGCTATAATCGTAACCTGCGCACCGGCTTCAATATAAAAATCATTGTAAACCTCATCTGTCATTCCTGACGCTGCTACCACCACCGGTATGTGCACTTCTTCCTCTTTCGCTTCCTTACTGATATAAACATCTATTCCCTGTTTATCTTCTTTTCGTTGGATTTTAATATGCTCTGTATTTCCATGGCATAAAGCATATCCGTTATATCTAAGATTAAAAGCACCTTCTTGTTTAAAGCCAGCAGAATCTATTTGCTGTAAAATCGACTCTGTAACCTGATCGAGCTTCTCCAATATTCTCATTCCTTTCCTGTGTATCTGCTTCAAGATTTATGTTGCGGATTCATGCAACTGCAACCGATATCTCCGTTCATCAGTCCCGGAAAAACTTGTTCCCTGGTACCGAAACCTGTTATTTTCCCGTCCTTAATAACCATAATACGGTCTGCCATTTGAATAATCCGTTCCTGATGGGATATGAGAATCAGGCTTTCTTTCTTATCTGCGTGAAGCTGTTCAAATTGCTTGACCAACATGGAAAAGCTCCATAAATCAATTCCTGCTTCCGGTTCATCAAATATGCACAGTTTATGTGACTTAGCCAGTACTGTTGCAATTTCCAGACGCTTCATTTCTCCTCCGGAAAGTGTGCCGTCTACCTCACGGTTCAAGTACTCTCTGGCACATAACCCTACACCACTTAATAAATCACAACATTTCCTCTCGCCCAGTTCATTTCCTGCTGCCAGAGATAACAGTCTTTCTACAGTCATTCCCTTGAATCTGGGAGGCTGTTGAAAAGCAAAACCAATTCCTGCATTGGCTCTTTGATCCACTGAATAATTTGTAATATCTACACCATCAAGAATAATCTGACCACTATCCAAAGGTTCTATTCCCATGAGTAACTTGGCCATAGTGGATTTCCCGCCACCGTTTGGTCCTGTTATTACAAGCATTTCACCATCCTGCAGTGTAAAGCTGACATCATCAATAATGCTCTTTTCCACGCCGTTATCCAGGGGATGAAATACCAGATTCTTAACCTCCAGCATCTTCATGCTCCTTCCATGCCTAAACCATCTATCTATTTTAGGTACTCTTCATATTTCTCATTTGTCTCATCTAAAAAGACGATTCCAAGAATGCCGGGGCCTGTATGTGCACCAATTGCGCATCCTACTCTGCCTTCTAAAAGTCCTTTTACATGATATCTATCTTTCAGTTCATCTTTAATATAGTCGTATGCCTGCAAATCGGTTCCATAGCAAACACCGACTACCTGATTTTCTAAATTGCTGCCTTTTTCGCCAACCATGTCCAGAATTCTCTTCTGAGCTCGCTTCCAGCCTCTTACCTTCTCAATAGCCTTTAGTGAACCATTTTCATCCACTATAATAATCGGCTTGATATCCAATACTGTTCCCGCTAAAAAGGAAGTTCTGCTTAGACGTCCACCCTGAAACAGATAATCCAATTCCATTACGGTTACTGCGTGCACCATATGTTCGCAAAAATAATGGGCAGCTTCAATAATCAATTCTTTGGGCGCATTGTTTTTCTGCATCCGCAAAATTCTCTCCGTAACCAATCCGTAGCCTACAGAAGCACATTTGGAATCGATAATCGTCAATTGAAAATCGGGATATTCTTCCTGAATCTCCTCGTATGCCAGCTTAGCCGCGTTAAAAGTACCTGCAATCCCTGTGGAAAAGCAGATATAGAGGACTTCATCGCCTCGTTGAGCAAATGGTAGGAAATGTTCTTGAAACATATATTGGCTTACATGATAGGTCTTGATATCACCACCCGAAGCCTGAATTTCATAAAATTGATCCGGAAAGATAGTCTCTCCGTCAAAGTAATCTTTTCCTTCTATGGTAACCGGTGTCGGTATCACATGCAAATGATACTCTGCTATGACACTTTCCGGTACATCGGAAGCTGAATCTGTGATAATACAAAAGGCCATTTTCTTCTCCTCACTCCATGTAAACATAGATGTGTCTAATGATTGATTCCACTAATACTATACTACATTCATGGAATTAATGCATTAATATTTTGCATGAGAATAAAGGGAATCAATGGGCAATTCTATATCATCTCATCTATTAATACACTGCGATATTCCGGATTTGATAATAGGTTGATTTCCTGCTTATCCATACGCCTAACAATAGGTCTCATGGAATTCTCTGAATTGCTGACAACTACCGCAATCTCTCCATTGGATAATTTCAATGTAAATCCGTTGGGATAAATTGGAAATTCTTTTGAAAATACATCCACAACTGTTTTATCAAAAAGTGTGCCCACATTACTCATCAGATATTCCATGGCATAAGCCGGAGAATATGCTTCACGATGCTGTCTCTGTGCAGTCAAAGCATCATAGGTATCGGCTACTCGAAGTATCCTTGGGAAAAGGCCCAGCTTCTCGCCGGCAATTCCATAATATCCGGTACCATCCAAATTCTCATGGTGGAACAGAATTGCATTCCTTGACACGCTGGATATAGAAGGATAATCCTTTAAATCTTCATATGAAAACATGGGATGCTTTTTCATTTCATCCATTTCTTTATCATTATATAGATGCTTTGCCCGTAACACTCTTCGCTTAACATCAAATTTACCGATATCATGTAACAATCCCGCTACTGCCAGATTGTCTAAATGTTCTTCAGACAGCCCGTACCCAATTCCCAAAGCAACTGCATAAACGGCTACTGAAACACAATGTCTGTATTCGTAATTGTTGTTGTTTTTAATATCCAGCAAATCCAGTTTTAAAGTCTCTTTATATTTCATTTCTCGAACTATTTTTTTAGCCAGAGGAACGCATGCCGGATAGTCGTTTCGATACAAAGCATCAAATGCCTGTGCGCGTAATTCATCCGGTATAACATCATCTATAAGAATATCTTCAAATCCGGGTGTTTCTATATAGGCTCCCTGAAAACCCATACTAACCATACGCTTTAACACAGTTTCACTAATTTTGTGTCTTGCGCCAACTAACAGCCTGCCATCATCTCCGATAATGGGTTTGGCCAGTTCCATGTTAGGATTCAGGTGTTCTATTCGTAAATATTGCATATGCCATCCCCTTTATCTGAGAAATATTTGTTCACATTATACCAAATACCGTCAATAAATACAAGTTGAGCCCCCTTACAAAATGTAAGGGGGCTCGCTTGATTAGATATGCAGAAATTAATTTTTTACAATTAATTTTCCACCACGTTTGGATACTACATCGAAGATAACAGCTGCTAAAAGAACGCCGCCTTTAACTACCTTCTGTAAGTTTGCATCTACACCCATCAGGGACATACCAAGGTTGATAACACCCATCAGTACCGCACCAACGATTACGCCGGGAACTGTTCCGATACCACCATAAGCAGAAGCACCACCTATGAAACAAGAGCCGATTGCATCCATTTCATAGTTCTGTCCATATGTAGGCTGTGCTGAAGTAAGACGTGCTATGGTAACCATACTAGCCAATGCTGCTAAAAATCCCATATTGGTATATGCCAGGAAAAATACTTTGTTTGTATTAATACCGGAAAGCTTGGTTGCCTTTTCATTTCCACCTACTGCATAGAAATGACGTCCGATTGTTGTATTGGAAGTAATATACCCATAAACCATAATAACGATAATAACCCAAATCAGAACACTGGGAATACCCTTATGCTGAGCCAGTCTGAATGTAAAGAGCAATAATACTACACTAATCAAAATTGTTCTTACTGTAACCCAAACTGTATTTTCGGTTTCGTAATTTTTCTTCTTTCTGTCTGACTGCTTCTTGATTTGAGTAAATACATAAACTGCTGCTGCCAACAAACCGGCAAAGATACAAGTTGAGTTTAATGTACCACCGCCAAGAAAGGCAGGTAACGGAATACCCTGTGTGAAATCAGGTATGTAACAATTGGCACCACCACCAAATAAATTAACAAAAGTTGTGCGATCTTTAATAGAAACTGTCATACCTTCCAGTACAACGTTACTCAGTCCTCTGAAAGCAAGCATTCCTGCCAATGTTACTATAAAGGGTGGAATTCTTACATAGGCAATCCAGAAACCTTGGAATGCACCAATTAAAGTTCCTAAGATAAACATAACCAAAATTGTAACCCACATGTTTACCTTAAAGTTAATCATTAATACTGCACCTACTGCACCTACAAAGCAGACTACCGAACCTACGGAAAGGTCGATGTTACCACCTGTTAAGATACAGAGCAACATACCTGTTGCCAGAATAAATACATATGCATTTTGGGAAATCAAACTACTGACATTCATTGGAAGCAGGATTGAACCGCCGGTCTGCCATGCGAAAAATCCAGTTACCAATATCAGCACTAATATCATCGTATATTTTTTAACATAATCTAATGTGTTTGCTTTACTCATACCGCTTCTCCTTTTCGACTGGCTTGTAAAATATGTGACATGATCAATTCCTGGGTTGCTTCGCTACCTTGTAATTCTGTAACCATTCTTCCTTCGTTCATGACGTAAATACGGTCACACATACCAAGAATTTCAGGCATTTCAGAAGAAATCATGATAACGGATTTGCCTTCTGCAACCAACTGATTAATAATGCAATAAATTTCATATTTTGCGCCTACATCAATACCTCTTGTAGGTTCATCCAAAATGAGGATATCAGGATCTGCAAACATCCATTTTGCTAAAAGAACCTTCTGTTGGTTTCCACCACTCAGGTTTCCGACATTTTGTTCTACCGAAGGACATTTTGTTTTTAACTTCTCTTTGTATTCAACTGCAATTGCAATTTCTTTATCCTTATCGATTACAGTTTTTTTACTGATTGCCCCTAGATTAGCCAGCGTTGTGTTGATTTTAATTTGGTTACTCAAAATCAGTCCGTTTGCTTTTCGGTCTTCAGTTACATAAGCTAATTTATGTCTAATTGCTTCTTCAACCGTATTTAAATGTACTTCTTCACCATTCAAGAATAACTGTCCGGTAATATGCTCTCCGTAACTCTTCCCAAAAAGGCTCATGGCCAATTCTGTTCTTCCTGCACCCATTAGTCCTGAAATACCTACTACTTCACCTTTGCGTACCGTAATGCTGACGTCATCTACTACCTTACGTTCCGTGTACAATGGGTGATAAGCACTCCAGTTCTTAACTTCCATTCGAATATCCCCAATATGTGTCTCTCTCTTGGGAAAACGATCGGATATTTCTCTTCCTACCATACCCTTAATGATACGACTTTCAGAAATATCATCTGAATTTTTAACTAGGGTTTCAATTGTTGCACCATCTCGAATAACGGTAATTTTATCTGCTACATAGGAAACCTCATTTAACTTATGAGATATAATAATAGATGTCATTCCGTTTTTCTTGAACTGTAAGAGCAATTCCAATAGTGCCTTGGAGTCAGCTTCATTTAAAGAAGAAGTAGGTTCATCCAAAATGAGTAATTTTGCATTTTTAGCCAATGCTTTCGCAATCTCGACCAACTGTTGTTTTCCTACCCCAATATCTTTAATCAATACCTCGGGGCCTTCTTTTAAGCCAACCTGCGTAAGAAGCTCTGCTGCCCTGTCATTGGTTTCATTCCAGTTAATTTTATATTTATTTCCCCGTTCATTACCGAGGAACATGTTTTCACCTATTGTCATATAGGGAATTAATGCCAGTTCCTGATGAATAATAACGATTCCCTTGCTCTCGCTATCCTTAATGGAGTTAAACTTACAAATCTCACCATTATACTCGATATCGCCTTCATAAGAGCCATAAGGGTATATGCCACTGAGTACATTCATCAAGGTAGATTTTCCGGCACCGTTCTCACCTACGAGAGCATGTATTTCGCCCTCTTCCACCTGCAAATTAACATTATCAAGTGCTTTAACGCCAGGGAATGTTTTGGTTATATTTTTCATTTCAAGTAATATTTTCGCCAAGTGTATCCCTCCTAAATCTGTTGGTTTCTGCATCATCTAATCAAGTTTTACTTAACAACCCACTTCTTTACCAATACAGCAGGCGGGTATTTGAATCCCGCCTGCCAATTATTCTTTATTTTTCTCTGTGAGAAGATTACTGTAAATCAGCTTCTACATAATAACCGGAATCAATCAACAGTTCCTTATAGTTGTTAGCATCTGCAAATACAGGCTCGCAAAGGAATGAAGGAATAACGCCTGTTCCGTTGTCATATGTTGTTGTATCGTTAACCGGTGCTTCTCCACCCTTCATGATAGCATCAACCATTTCAACAACCTTAGAAGCCAATGTTCTGGTATCTTTGAAGATTGACATGGACTGTTTGCCAGCGATCATGTTCTTAACGTTTGTCTTGTCACAATCCTGACCTGTGATAATCGGCCATTCACCTGTGTAGTTAGCTTCCAGAGAGTTGGTAACACCAAGTGCTGTGGAGTCATTTGAACACAGAACTGCATCAAGAACTGTTCCGTCTGCATAGTTAGCAGAAATAATTGCATCCATTCTGGACTGAGCTGCTTCTGTAGCCCAACCTGCTGTAGCAACGGTTTCAAAATCTACCTGACCAGATTTAACAACTAACTTACCAGCATCAACATAAGGCTGAAGAACATCCATAGCACCGCCGAAGAAGAATCTAGCATTGTTGTCACCGGGGTCACCAGTTACAAGTTCAATATTGAAAGGACCTGCTGCGTTATCAAGGTCTAACTGCTCTTTAATATATTCGCCCTGTTTTGTTCCTACCATGTAGTTATCAAATGTTGCATAATATGTAACTGCATCAGAGTTCATAATCAATCTGTCATAAGCAATAACTTTAATGTCTTTTTCTTTAGCCTGCTCTAAAACTGTTCCAAGAGAATCACCATCGATAGAAGCGATAACCAGAACTTTACATCCTGAGTTAATCATGTTTTCAATCTGTGAAACCT
Organism: uncultured Lachnospiraceae bacterium; assembly: GCA_964571145.1. Taxonomy (GTDB): domain Bacteria; phylum Bacillota; class Clostridia; order Lachnospirales; family Lachnospiraceae; genus Suilimivivens. Next base: position 13,106 of record CAZNAP010000012.1, read on the forward strand.
GAGTAGGAATATCGTTTGAAGCGTACTGAAGGTCAACATCATAACCAGCTGCCTTTAATTCTGCTTCCATGTTGGTACCATCCTGATTCCATCTCTGTAAATCCTTGGTGGGCATTGCTACACCAATTTTCTTGCTTGAGCTTGCGCCGCCACATCCGGTTAACAGTGCTGCAACCATAGCTGTTGCTAAAATAATACTAAGTAACTTCTTTTTCATTCTTTTACCTCCCTAAGAGAATAAGTGTTTTTTTGCTACGAATAGAGCATAACACGAAACCAATAGGAATAATTTATGACCTTCTTCAAATTTTTTTAAATCTCATAAAATAAAAAAGGGTGGATTAGCAAAATATTGTTCTGCTACCAGCCCTTTTTTTCCAAAAAGTCCTATTCTGTTTATTGAGGCATCTTATCCGGTACATTCAGATAGACATCCTCTTTCAAATGAAAACCACTGTTGATAATCATTTCGTTTATATTACTTTCTGTAACACTGATTGGTTCAAGTCCTACATAAGGCACCTCATAACTTCCATCATTGACTGTTGACAAATCATTTCCCGAAAGTTCTTCACCCAGCGCCAACAGAACTGCACATTCTGCCGCTCTTTGTGCTAGCTTTTCAACCGGTTTATAAACAGTCATAACCTGTGTTCCTTCTACAATTCGCTGACAGGCTTCCAAATCTGCATCCTGACCCACTACCAATTTATCTCCTGCCATTCTTGTTTCTGCCAGAGCATGTACTACCTGACTTGCCAAATTATCATTTCCACACATAATGGCATCCGCTTGGGCCACTGTATCTTCATGATCATAAATATACGCAGCCGCCAATTCTGCTCGCCAGCCGTCGGCATGCATAGTATCTAAAACAGTTACATTATTCTCTTCCATTACTTTGGTAAAGCCACCTTCTACAAGTGCCACGTTATTATCAAGAGGTGAGCCGCCAAGCATCAGTACATTACCGCCTGCCAGTCCTCGCTCAATAAGTGACTCAGCCATCATGGTTCCAACCATTTCGTTATCAAAGGAAATATATAAATCCACATTTGCATTTCTAATGAGGCGGTCATAGGCTATGATTTTAATACCAGCATCCTTTGCTTTGTCCACATGCTCTTTCAAGCCTTCGGAATCAATACAAACGATGACAATCACATCCATTCCCTTCTTAATAAAGTAATCAATCTGGTTCTTTTGCTCTTCGATATCGCCATTTGCATTTTGCACATTTACCTCAGCGCCAAGCTCTTTAGCCATAGATACAAAGACATCCCGGTCTCTTTGCCACCTTTCAATGACGAAAGAGTCAAAACTCATTCCAATCTGAATTTTAGCTTCCTGCTCCTTGTTAATTTCATTATTATTGCCTTCTGTATGCTGGCAAGAAGTCATCAATACCATCAGACACATCAATATAAGGCTAATACTTCTTCTTAATCTCATAAGGCCATTTTTCCTTCCTTGTATTCCGTAGGTGTTACTCCTACATTTTTCTTAAAGGAACGACTAAAATAATTTGGTTCCGAATATCCTACCATACAGCAAATCTCTTTCATGGAATAATCTGTCGAACTCAATAATTCTTTTGCTTTATCAATTCTAATATTCGTTAAATACTCTATGAAATTTTCACCTGTTCCGTCCTTAAAAATCTTACTGAAATAATAAGGACTGATATTAACCACTCTGGACACATCATCCAGTGAAATATCCTTATCAAAATTATTTTGAATATATTCTTTGGATAATTCGATAATTCGACCAGAGCGTTCTGCCCGTTTACTTAATATATTTTGGCAGGCTGTAGTAATTTTCTCTTCGAACCATTTTCTCATTTGATCATAATCTGTCATAGCCATTAATTCAGGCAAATAATTGGTTCTGGCATTAAAGCGATAGGTCATACCACCCTTTTCATAAGCCATATGCTCAGCCCAGAGTGCAAACTCCAATATTTTTAAACGAATATCCATGTCACCATCCGGACTGGTTTCCACCATCCATTCAAAAAAATTCCTAGCAGTAGCCATGGCTTTGTTTATTTCACCGTTCTCTATTTCACTGAAAAGTCTTTTCTCCAGTACAATAGGATAGTCTCCCTCATAATCACAGCGAAGCGGCAAATCATCTCCATGTGCCACACTTCCAGTTGTGGAAACAAGCGCATTTAACGCCTCACTGTAAGACTCTCTCATTTCCCGCAGTTCTTTTACACTACCAATACCTATACGAAAACTGATATCTGTTTTTTTTCGCATTTCTCTTACCAGCTCACGGGCTTTATCTATTAAATCAATTCTTTCATTATATTCCATTTTACTGTTTTCGTAGGGAACCAATACAGCTATTTTATTAGCCATAACAGTCCCAACAATGCCTTTAAAGGACTCTTTCAGACTTTCTCTTACCTCTTGGTAATGCTGCTGCATTTTCACACTGCTTCCCACAGCATTGGTCATGTGATTTCCTTCCTGCGCATCTCCGCAAACCACCGCAACCATATACGCGTACTGCTGGTCAATCCCCAGAATGCTTTTGTAATTATCAACATCCTCCACAAAATATTCTTGGAAAAAGATATTGTAAATCAAGCCACTTTCTATGATTGGAACGACTGTTTCCAGTTTTTCCTTCACACGAAGTTCGTTACTGCGTTTCTCTCTTTCCTTATCAATCTGCAACATCGCTTTTCGCAAAGCCGCCACAATTTTAGTTTTTTCCATGGGTTTGGTAATATATTCCAAAACACCCCCTAACTTAATCGCTTCTGTGGCATAATCAAATTTGTCATAAGCAGACATTACAATAAAAGTAACAGCATTATTCGTCTGCCTGATTTCTTTCATGGCCTCGATTCCGTTAATTCCGGGCATCTGAATATCCATAATGGCTATATCCGGTCGAAAGCTTTCTGCTAATTCAATCACACTTCTACCGGTTTTGGCATACTCCACCATGCATTCGTCACCAAATTCTTTTTCTATTATAAACTTCAACGAATCAATTACAATTCCTTCGTCATCTGCAAGCATGATTCTATACATCTTAAGCTTTTTCCTCCCGTTCCTTCATAGGCAAATAAATAATCACTTCTGTCCCCTGCGATTCTTCCTCACTTATGATTGTCATGACCTTCTCTCTATCTCCAAACAACTTCAGTCTGGCAATTACATTATCCATACCGATTCCGTTAGAACCTGCCGTCAAACCTTCATCCTGATAGTCTCCGTCAATCACTTTGGCAATGGTTTCTTTAGACATACCAATTCCGTTATCCCGAACACTGATACATACATCATCATCCATTCGATATACGGTCAGCCATATTCTGCCTTCTCCCAACATTTCACGTATACCGTGGTTGACACAATTCTCTACAATCGGCTGCAAAATCATACTAGGCATTTCTACTTTCAACAGGGATTGATCAACCCTCTTTTCATAATGAATATCTCCGGAAAAGCGTACATTCAATATATAGATATAGTTATCTACCAGTTCAACTTCCTCGCCAATGGTCACGGTATCGTTACTCTTCTTAACATTGTAACGAAAGAAATCTGCCATATTCTGCACATACTCATAAGTCCGATCGGCTCCTTCCATCATAGCCAACTGAGCACCTGCATTTAAAGTATTAAAAAGAAAATGAGGGTTAATCTGTGCCTGCAAATATTTGAGCTGTGCATCCTTTAAATGCGTTTCCATCATCAGCTCTTTTTCCTTCAAAGTTCTCTCTATCTCCATACTCTGCCTGATACGTTCTATGTATTCTCTGATACTGACTACCATTTGATTAAAAGCTCTGGTTACAACACCAATTTCATCACGCGTCTGTACATCCAACAGCTCGATCTCAAAATTACCATTAGCCACCTCATCAGCTGATTTGGCCAGCTGTTTTAAGGGACTGATAATGGTTCCTGCCAGTTTGACAATAATTGCGAGATTGCCTACCATTACAATAAACATCACCAGGGTACTGATTGTCTCAAATAATCGGAAAGAAGCAGAAAGTTCATTATAGTTTTCTGAATTATGTTTAAACTGTTCATTATTTAAACTATTAATATAGGTATCAAGATATCCATATAACTGCGTAGCATTTTCATACCTGATTCTGTATTTTTCTACATTTCTTCCACGCTTTGCTTCAATGGTCTGTCCTACTGCATCCAAATATATTTCTGACATGTGCTTGATATTGCGTTCCATTCTGCCAAAAGTGGTAACCGTAATTTCATCATTCATTTCCTGAATCATCTGTGAATAATTCTGCTCACAGCGATAGTATTCCATCAAAGAATCGCTGGTTTTAGTGTTCAGGTAATCTGTCATCTGATCCTGTACCTGTGTCAGTGCATTTCCCAATTCATTTAAATGTAAATTGTCTCTATATACCATGTCCATTTCATTGGACATACTGTTAATTCCAAGCAGCAATACCGCATTAACAACAAAAACCAAAAAATTTGCCAATATGTATATACTGCTGATCTTGGCCTGAAGGGATAGGTTACGAATTTTATTTAACATCTTGTTCGTCACCTCCCAAATATAAAGATACATTTTCCTTATTAATAAACGCAATGTCAGCAGTGAAATACTGGCTTGTATAGCCCAAAGCGTTATATTCCGTTAATGCATCCACACAATATCTACCCATTTGTCTGGTATCAATAGATACTGTAGAATAAATAACACTTCTGTCAATTGCATTTAAGATTGTATCAGAATCATAATACCCTAAAATATTAACCTGTCCAACCTTGTTATAATCAACAACTGCCTGATAAACACAAGTAGTGTTCAATTCATTTAAACAAATAATAATATCCGGCAACTGGCCTTCCATCATAATATCACGAATTGATTCTTCTACGGAAAAGGCATTTGTATCATCCACAGAAACTAAGGAAGTTTCAATTTTCGCCCCTATATTTCCTTCGCTCTCCAAGGTCTCCTGGATTCCTGTAATTAAAATATTCTGACCGGAGTCTTGTGCATAAGAGTTAACTAAAACAGCCACCTTCATAGAAGATTGCTGTTTCTCATCCGAGGATTTAAGTGCTTCGGATCTTAGTTTTTCATTTGCTATTCGGAGTACCTGTTTACCATATTCTCGTCCCAGATTATAACTGCCCACGCCAACAAAACTGCAGCGACTGCTATGTGTATTGTCTCCATATAGCGTCACTACAGGAATGCCTGCGTCCGCAGCTTGATTAATCAGGTTAACCATATCCTCACTTTCATCAGCTGAAACAATAATTCCGTCAAAACCTGAAGAAATGGCAATTTGCATTAAATCTTCTCTGGAATAATCCTGAGATAAATTATCGCCCAGTAATTCCACATAAACATTTTCTTCCAGTCCCCGCTCATAAGCGCCTTGGTAGACAGACTGCCAAAAAGAAGACTTTCTGCTTTCTGTAATCATCACATAATATTGGTCATAGTGTGCATCATTTTCAACTTCACGAAAACTATTCATGTAAAATCGAAAATAAACCATACCCGTAACCAATGTTGCCACTATAAAGAGGATTGTCACAAACAAAAAAACTTTTGTCTTTCTTTTCATTCAATATGCCCTTTCACTATGCTCTGCAGGCACCGTCTACCGACAAAATCTCTCCTGTTACATAGCTTGCCATATCACTTGCCAAATATAAAAATGCATCTGCCACTTCCTCCGGCTCACCGACTCTGCCTAAAGGAATTTTAGCAGAAATGGCACTTACTACCTGCTCCGGTAACGCAGCAACCATATCCGTTCTGGTTACACCCGGTGCAACGGCGTTGACTCTGATTCCATCCTTAGCAAGTTCTCTTGCCAAGGAAATAGTCATACCATTTACTGCAAATTTACTGGTAGGATAGCCAACACCTGAAGGCTGACCGGAAATACTGACCATAGAGCTGGTATTGATGATACAACCACCGCCCTGTTCTTTCATCAGCTTTGCTGTGGGCTGAATTGCATAGAACAATGCCCTGACATTTAAATCGATTACATTGTCAAATTCTTCAGCTGTACAGTCATACAAAGGTGTGCTCTGCGAAATTCCTGCATTATTAACTAAAATATCGATTCTTCCAAACTTCTCTTTAATAGAAGAAATTGCTCTTTCAACTTCTGACGCATCTGTCAGTTTTGGGAACAATCCCTCTACTACCCAGTCTGCATTCTCTTCTCTTAGCTTCGCCAATGCTTTGTCTACGGTTTCCTTCTTGGAACCAAATAAAATTATTTTTGCTCCGTTAGCCAAATATTTACGAACAATCTCAAAACCAATTCCTCTTGTACCGCCTGTTACAACGGCTACTTTTCCTCTTAATAACATGTTATACCCCTTCTGCCTTTTTATTTTTATGTTTTTTATTTTATGCTTTTGATTTTATGCTTTCCATAAAACGAAAATTTAATGCTTGATTAGTGGTGGAATAATCTGATACCGGTAAATGCCATAACCATGTTATATTTATCACAGCATTCAATGACCAAATCATCTCTTACCGAACCGCCGGGCTGTGCAATATACTTCACGCCACTTTTGCTTGCTCTTTCGATATTATCAGAGAACGGAAAGAATGCATCTGAACCCAGTGTTACCTCTGTATTACCATCCAGCCATGCTCTCTTTGCTTCTCTGGTAAAGACAGCCGGTTTCACTTTAAAGCGTTTCTGCCATTCTCCTTCGCGAAGTACATCTTCATATTCATCACCGATATACACATCAATGGTATTATCTCGGTCTGCACGTCCCAGAGAATCCAAGAATTCAAGTCCCAAAACCTGCGGTGCCTGACGCAAATACCAGTTGTCTGCCTTTTGTCCAGCCAGTCTGGTACAATGCACTCTGGACTGCTGGCCTGCTCCAATACCGATTGCCTGTCCACCCTTGACATAACATACAGAATTGGACTGTGTATATTTTAACGTAATAAGAGATATTTTCATATCAATTAAAGCACTTTCAGGTATCTCTTTATTCTGAGTTACGATGTTAGAAAGCAGGTCACCATTAATATCCAATTCATTTCTGCCCTGTTCAAAAGTAATTCCATATACCTGTTTTCTCTCAAGTGCTGCCGGTACATAGGAAGCATCTATCTGAATCACATTGTAACCGCCCTTTTTCTTTGCTTTTAATAATTCTAAAGCTTCCTGCGTATATCCCGGTGCAATCACACCGTCAGAAACTTCTCTCTTGATTAATCTTGCAGTATCTACATCACAAACATCTGACAAAGCAATAAAATCTCCAAAAGAAGACATTCTGTCTGCACCTCTTGCTCTGGCATATGCACAAGCCAGCGGAGATAATTCTCCTAAATCATCTACCCAGTAAATCTTAGCCAATGTTTCATCTAAAGGCAGTCCGACTGCGGCACCTGCCGGAGAAACATGTTTAAAAGAAGTTGCTGCCGGAAGCCCTGTTGCTTCTTTCAGTTCTTTAACCAACTGCCAGCCATTAAAAGCATCCAAAAAATTAATATATCCCGGTTTACCGTTCAAAACAGTAACAGGTAAATCACTGCCATCCTCCATAAATATACGTGAAGGCTTCTGATTGGGGTTACATCCGTACTTTAATTGAATCTCGTTCATTTAGATAACCATACCTTTCTTATAATATTCTCTTTTGGGTTTTCTTTTACTTATTCTTGTTTACAATTCTTGTTTCATATTTTCCTGTTTCAATATCAATATATCTTACAAAGAGGGAAACCTTATTTTCACTGTTTAAACTTCTCCAAACCATATCTGTAAATGCATCAATGTCTCCATCAATTGCTACTACCTTAGGTTCACCTTCAAAACTTGGGAGCGGATTTCCGTCATGCATATAAGTATGAATAAAACGACCTTCACCTGCTGCCGGATTTTCATAAGAATAAGAATATCTGTTACAGCTGTCAGGATTACCATTATTGCTCTTCAAAATAGACATTTCATATGCGTATTCGCCATTTTCAATCTTCATAAGCCCTGAAATTCTAGGTGTGTAGTTGGGACCGTCCGGTTCAAATTCACGGCTTCTTAAGGACTGTTCAAAGGTCAGACCGCTTTTCATACCATCATATACAGTATCTGTCTGGTCACCGTTTGTTACAATGGTCAGGTTATTCAGTACTCTTACCGGTGCATAAATAATGAGGCTGGGGTCTTCTAACTTGGAAGGATCAAAAGCTTCTGTTCTGATACCTTCCCCTTCAACTGCAAAAATACGATTACGGCTGTTGCTGCTTCTACCCATAATAAAATATGCCGTCACAGCCTTTTTACCATCTGCTGAACGACCAATTACGATACCTCTTCCGGGATAAGCATTTTCTTTCAGTTCCTGTTCCAGTGATAATGTGTTCATCTTAATATATTCCTCCTCCGTTTAGATAAAAAAACGCCTGGGCACACCCTTAGCGTGTTGCCCAGACGGTCGGCTTTCATAGTTTAAATACACTCCCTGTAGGTTTTCCTACGCAGGCACTGCCTGTTTCCGTCAGTTGTGTACCTATGAAATATCATATATGAAATAAGTAGCGATTGCAAGTGTAAAAACACGCATTTCTCTCTTTCAAACTGTATTATCTTTGCCTACTATTCAGTTCGTTCTTTTTTATTACAACAAATAAATGTGCGTCTATTACACTTTTTACAACGTAAATTGTTTCTTTAGTGGGCATTCAATCTCAATAATTGACTCTCCCCTAATTGTCTTTATGCTTTTTAATTATTAGATGATGGAAAAAAGCAATGTTCTGATATATTTCCATTTCAGCTACCCGCATTTCCAACTGCATCATCTTTTCCTGCCACGCAGTGTCTTTTTGAATGTCCTGATTTTGTTGCAAATCCCAGAAGGTCCTTATTCCGTATGTTCCTGTTATATACAATTGACTACACCACTTCTCAATATCTGTATCTTCATAATAATGAATGGCTCCAAATTTAGATGTCATTCCATCTTTCCCGTCCAAAAGCGCATTGGCACCTTCAAAATCATTTAAAAGAACCGTCATCTGCATCACTCGCCCCGGGCGATTATGCTTAACAATTGATATCATTCCATCCGGTTTTAGGATACGTGCAAATTCTCTGACAATATCTTCCTTCTCATCTGCATACTCTAAAACATTATGGCAAAAAATAATGTCAAAGGACTCTTCTTTGAGCTTACGCAGTTCATCAATATCTCCAATGATTTGCGTATAATCATTTTGCGTCCATCTATCATTTATACTGTCTACAGATGGCTCTATTGCAACCACTTCGTTGTCTTTTGCATAGTAGTTTGCAGTTACTCCAAGCCCGCTGCCATAATCTAATATCTTCTTATTATGTATATCCCCTAACTGCTGCCATAGAATTTTCTTAAAAAGCAGTTCCCATTCACTCAGTTTTTCCAGCATGCTTCTCCTATTGCTCCTTTTCCGTCCTCATCTGCCTGTATAGGATAGCAAACCTTAATCTGCTTGTACGGGAAGCTCCAGTTCTCTAAAATCCATTCTTCTACCCACTGGTGGTTTCCTGCTTCGGTTTTCGTTTCTTTTCTCCACTGTTCCATTTGCAGCCAGGCCTGTCCAAGAAGCTGTAGTTCAGTATCCATCGTCATGTATTTTCCACCCGGGAATTCTTCAAATACTGCTTCCCCCATAGCCTGCTTTTCATCAAAATTTTCAGGAAGTGTTATCATAATTACATGAAAAAATGGCGGTCTCCTGTCAAAGCCTTTATTGTACTGGAATGTTCTGCACTTTGCATGATCAAGTTTATTTTCCTGTGCCCATGTAAGAGCTTTGTTCCAACATTCTTCTGCAATTCTGTTTCCATCATTTCCTTCTGTACGGAACACGGCTACTGGGCATTTTGGAATCACCATTTCACTTTTTTCATTGGGAGAAGCCTTCGGTGCAGTTTCAACCGGCATATAAAGTTCAACGCCTCCGATATGTTCATCCTCTTCCGTAAAACCCAAATGTTCTTCTAAATATTGTCTGCCGCCCCAGATATATTTTCCCTCATCCAGCCATTTTCCAAAACGTTTCCAGGCATGCATAATATTGTTTCCAATATCCCCTTTGGCATCTCTTTTTACGGATAATACTGCATATTTTCCGCCTTTTAAGATTTTACGCTTTACACTGTCGTATGTGCCCTTACTGAAATCCTCCGACACATCTTCAAGCTGTTCATAAAGGGTATCAGGAATGGTTACGCAAACTTCATAACCATATAATTCACTTGCATCTTCCGGGTTAGAAGGGTCCGGATGATTATATCCAAAAATTCTATACGCAGAATCACTTAATGATATTTGATTTTTATGTACCCACTTTTTAATTTCTTCAAAAGCACCATCTTCCGGCGCGGGACCAAAGAAGGTATAGCAGGCAACTTTCATATCTTCCAATTCCCGTATAACTTTAATATCAGGATACTTTTCCAATAATTCTTTATCATCTGTTTCAAAATATTTTTCCATTACGTCAATCCTCCCAAATTGTTTCAACAATAGTTGCTGGGAGACAGACTTAACCTGTGACGGAAGAAATCCAAATTGTTTCTTAAAAGCACGTGAAAAGCTATCTGCAGAGTTATAAAAATATTTCATTGCGACTGTCATAACGCTGATGTCCTGTTTTTGCTGAAGGTCTTCCAGCGCAAGCGTTAGACGGCGCAAACGAATATACTCTTTAATGTTATAACCCACAATTGAAAGGAAAATCCGATAATACCCAGAAAGGCTCATAAATGCTTCTTTTGCACAGGCTTCTATCGTAATTTCATCATCCAGATTTGCTTCAACATATTCTATAGATTTTTGAATTCTCTCGTAATAGTTCATGTCTGTTCTCCATTTAGTATCATTAACTTGCAAGTCATAAATTAAGTATACTTAAAATATTTTGAAGCATCCGACTTTTTTTCTAAAATACATTTCTATCAGGTCTTTATTAAAATTCATTTTTATGCTTATTAAAAAAATCATAATAAGCCCGTACATTTGCCAGTTCTGTCCATTTTTTTACATATACCGGTTCCTCATCCATATCATAGATTTTGGCACCTTTCATGGAAAGCAGAAACGGCGAATGCGTTGCGATAATAAATTGATATCCAAAGAAACGTGCAGATTCCTCCAGAAATTTCAGCAATTCCTGCTGTCGTTCCGGCGATAAACTGTTTTCAGGCTCGTCCAGTAAATACAGGCCTCTGTCCTGCATCTTCTCTGTAAAATATAAAAAAGCACTTTCTCCGTTAGAATGTTCCCGCAAATTATCTGTTAAATTCTGTCTGACATATTGGGACTGAGATTTCCTGCGTGAATTATATACCTTTTTTAAATGCTCATAATCCTCTAAGGACTCCATTTGAAAATGATTGTATTTCTTCTCTATATAATCTTGAAAAATTTCCTCTCTTTTCAGGTCTATTCCATTATTAAGAGTTCGTAAATTGAGCATGAAGTCAAACACATCATCACTTGTAATGATTCTGCTGTCTCCCGGAATTGCTTCCTCCACTTCATAAAAGCATAAATCTGTATAATCCTCAAAGAAGTTAGTCCTGTTGTACAGGGTATCTCTTTGCAATTGGAGCTTTTCTCCAATTACATTAAGAGCCGTTGTTTTGCCGGAACCATTTCCGCCATACAAAATTGTGACCGGTTCAAAGTCCAGCACTGTCAATTGGTTCTTTGACAATACCTGAAAGGGATAATAGGTATCATAGCAGGTTTTTTTCTGCCCAAAAACAAAGTCTTCTTCTTTCTCAATATCGGGAAATTTAAATTGAGATAAATACAGCATGGTTCCTCCTACGCCTCATCCTCTGATTTTGTATTCTTGACCAGGAGCCAACACAATCACTCGCTCTGGATTCACAACATTCTCTGTCTTCCCACACTCTATAATTATAGCTTTCATATAATCTCTGCCATGCGTGATCTGCTGGTGTCAGTTCAATATCTACATCATCTACTTGAATATGCTCGCTTATATCGTGTCCAAACACATCAATGTCGCACTCTTCTTTCATGATTGAAGCCACATAAAGTGTTGTATGATATTCCTTGCATACAGATTCTAAGTCCTTACAGGTTGCTCTAGAGTAATGGTCATTATCCGAATGGGAAACCAGAACAATATCAACTTTGGGAATTTCCTGTGGCAAAATCGGTATATCTATTAATAGTGGTATATCAAATCCTTCTAATACAGGATCAATCATAATAATTGTGCCATGACTGTTTACCATGGCTCCACCACCACCTAACCAATAGACACTTGTTCCATTGTTGTTTTTAAAATCATTAGCTGTCATCTTACAAGTAGCTGGTGCTACCATTTGCCCTTTTTCATTCATTTTCATATTGCTTTATTTCCTCTCATTTCATGGTAATAAAACTGGATTTTCACCTCGCAAATTACGTTTTCACTTTAGTTCAGCTTCCCTACAAACTGGAATTTATCGCAAAAAAAATATTATGTTTTTTTTACTTTTATACGCATAATTGTTTTTAAATTTTCTGTTTTAGTTTTTCTAACATCATTTAAGTAAATATCATGTGTATCAATTGCATACTCAAGAGATTTTTCTTTTGCAAATGAAATCATACTGTCTAAAGTATCATTCATTTTGTTATAATCACCTAAATGAAAATTCTGAACACATAAACCTTCTTCATATTCTTCAAATCTTAATCTTTTATACTCAATATTTTTTTCTTTCTGAATGGATACCTCAATTGCTTCTCGAAACATTTCGTCAGTAATAAAAGATGGTTGCATTATCATCATAGTCCAAGTAAACGATATTTTGCTAGTTCTGTCTAAATTCCAGATAACTTCCATTGGCATAACCTTATAATCAATATTATGCTTTTTTCTTGCAATTTCAAATTTTAGTAAATAGGAAATCGTATAAATTGCTTCTGCTGCTAATTGAAAATCTGGATCGTTAGGGTTTCCTTTTCCATCAAACATAATAAATTTCATTTTAGGCACTTCTACAAGTATAGGTGTTTTTTTGATACTAGCATATAAATGCTTTAAATCTTTTTTTAAATCTAATGTTTTCATATTTTATCTCACTTTCAAATTCCGATTTAATACTCTGTTCAACTTGTTAAGTTATCTATTTTTTTAATTTTATCCATTCTTCTCTTGAAATCGCATATACTTTTGTAATTTCATTTATCTCATCTTTAAACTCATCTACCAGAGAACACCCCCATGACATTGCAGTATTTGCAGAAGGGAGATTAGTATACTTCATATATGAAAAAATAATTTTAAAAGGTGTATTGGTAAAAGTCCAATCTCTCACAGAAGAAGCAGCCTCTCTTGCGTATCCCTTATGCTGATGATCTGCTCGAATATGATACCCGATCTCAGGTTTAATAACTCCGCCTATATTCTGCATTGTGATACCACAATCTCCAATCAGTTCTCCTGTTTCTTTTAGACAAACCGCCCATAACCCAAAGCCAAATATTTGATACCTCTCAATATTTCTGTTTATCCAATTTTTTACCCTATTCTCATCAAAGGAGTAGGGATAATGTTGCATAATATCTGAATCTGCTAACACCTTGTATAGTGCATCAAAATCTTCTGCTGTCATTTCTCTCAACTCTAATCTTTCCGTTTCTAATCGCATCTATATGCCTCCACACAACCCCGATTTGTATAACAGTATTATAAAAAATTGTTTGTAAAAGTTTACAAGTGTCACAACTAAGTTGTCATCCCTTTAAGGACATTCATTTTCTGTATTCCTTCGTATTCCATCTGACATAACGTCACTTTAGGAGACGGCTCAGAAAGTTCTTCCATCAATTCTTCATTCCCTTTGAATTATCTCTATCATTATGATATTAATTTCGAAGACATCCAATCGGAACAACATATACACCATCTTCTCTTCTATAAGCATAGTTGCCAACTCCAACCAGAACCATTAAAAATGATGGATTTCGCATCTTCTCCGTGTCTATCTTATCTCGTAACAACTTCAACGTATCCGCTCCATGATTAATTGCTTTATCCCCACCTAATTTTATTTCGATTAGTCCATACGCACCGTTTCTAAGATAAATTACTGCATCACATTCCAATCCACTCTTATCGCGATAATGATATACCATTCCATCCAAAGCATCCGCAAAAACTCGAAGATCTCTTACACACATTGTCTCAAACATCAATCCAAACGTTTCCAAATCCTGTATTAAATCATTTGGTCCAAGTCCCAATGCTGCAGTACCAATAGAAGAATCTATATAATACCTTGTATCTGATGTACGAATTGCCGTTTTTGATCTTAGATTAGGGTTCCATGCAGGCATATCTTCTATTACAAATATTTTTTTCAACGCATTCACATAGGACATTACCGTATCCTCGTTTAATGTGTCCGCATCATTTGCCATCATATCTGCTTTAAGCATTGAATTAGAAACCTGTGCTCCCTGATTTCTAGCATAAGAACGCATCAGGGTTTTTACCCTTTCCTGATTCCTCAATACTCCATCTAAACGAGATATATCAGACTTCACAATTGCATCATAGTAGTCATTTGCCTGATCTAATGCAATATCTTCTTCCAAAAAAGAAGCTCTTGGCCATCCCCCTCTGCATACCAGAAAAGCCAGTCTTTCGATATCGATTTCATTAATCGCAGCAATTTTCTCTGGTGTCTGAAACAAATCTAACATCCTTATACTGCCATTTGATTCTCCGGATTCAAATAAACTCATTGGGCGCATCAATACCCAAGCAAAGCGTCCTGTTCCCGTATGCTGAATGGAAGAACTATCTGCAGGGACTGCCGAACCTGTAAGAATAAACTGTCCCTCATCATCTCTATGGTCTACCTCAAATCTTATTGCATCCCACAATTTTGGCGCAATCTGCCACTCATCAATCAATCTGGGTGTTTCTCCCTTTAGTAATAATGATGGGCTCAATTCCACCATTGCTATATTCTGATTTAACTTATCCGGTTCTGACATATAGAGAACACTGTTTGCTAACTGTTCGGCCGTAGTTGTCTTTCCGCACCATTTGGGTCCTTCTATTAGAACTGCCCCTTTGCCTTTTAATTTTTTTGCAATAATATCATCTGCAATTCTTTTCTTATATTTTTTTACCATTCCACTTGCCACCACCTTTATATATATTCTATCCTGTTTCATACATATTATCAATACAATTCGGTTATTTGGCAATGATTTATTCGGTTATTTGGCTTTTTCCCATTCGGTTATTTGGCGTTTTCTTATTCGGTTGTTTGGTATATTTCTATTAAACCCTTTGTATGGGATCAAAGAAAGTACGCCTCCTATGATGCTTGTATCATTTTTAGGGTAAACCATTTATGGAAAATTATCAACGCAAAAACGGAATGAAATCCGTTTTCATTGCGTTTATTCAAATAAACGGATTTCATTCCATTTTCTTAATGAAATGGTTGCAATTTTTTTATTATGAGGAAAAATTTCCCCAACACACTGGAATCTATTGAGATTTACTCAAATGTCGATGGATCATCATATTTATGTGAGCTAATGCTATATGCTTCTTTATACTTAATTGTCATATATAATGGGCCATCCTCCCCCTCTAGTCTTGCATAGCAAATACCATCATTGAATTTATCCGTTATGTCGATTTTTTGATTGCAATAATAAATCCATGCGGAGCCATCCTCTTCGTACGTCACTTCAGGAGACGGCTCAGAAAGTTCTTCCATCAATTCTTCATTCGTTAATGGTCTTTCAGTTCCATCTTTCTCAAGTGCGATTCCACCGCCACTGTATTCCGTCTCTTTTCCACTTTGGTCTTCATAACTATAACTGTACGTTCCATCACCTTTGAACTCCACATCTACATCCGTCTGTTCTCCATGAATCCACAGTTGAATCTTATATTGAATTCCTCCAAGGTCCATAGCGTAAGCTGTTCCACCACCGGTCATAAGTATCATGCATACAATTATAGCAGCAACCAGTGTTCTCATTTTATGTTTTTTATTAATTCTAGCCATTCTTTCCACCTCCAGTAAAAAGCTGTCAGAGGTGTGTAAAACAGAAAATGCCTGTTGATATTTTTCTTTATTTGTCATCTTCCCACTCCTCCTGTAATACTTCTTTTAATAGCATTCTTCCACGTGAAAGTCTCACTTTTACATTGCTTAACGATATTTTTAAAATATCAGCAATTTCCTGGGTAGTATATTCTTCATAATAAAACAAGTGAATAATAATGCGATACTTTTCTGGCAGTTTCATTACTGTTTCAAAGAGCTCTTCCGACGCCGGAGTCTCGAAAACCAATATCTCCATATAATCTTCCAGGGACATTTTATTCTGCCTCCAAAAAGTATGATTCATGTTCTTTGCTTTATTAATTGCCACCCTTATCAGCCATGCACGTATATGCTGTTCATTTTCAAATGCTTTTTTTGTTGTGTGATACTGAATGAAGGTATCTTGAACAACATCTTCCGCGTCTTCTGCATTTTTACACACATTAAATGCAATACCGTAAATGTTGTTTCGATATCGTTCAATCAGCTCTTGAACCGGTTGTCTCATGCGCTCTCCTCTCAAGTTCTTTAAAGGCCTTCACTAATAGTACAAATGAGAAAGCCAAATGGTTACAAAAAAGGAAATACAATGAATGTACTTCCTTTTTAGAACTTCATGCATTTCAGTTGTTCTCATCCTTATTCCTTTATAAATCCTTGTGCTCTGTCAAGTATCTTCTTAGTAAGAATGTGCAAAAATATGGAAAGGTAATAATTCCATTCTCTATTCCAATATTACCATTCACCAACTTGATTCCATAAGCAATCTCCGGGTAGTTTTCACTCTGAATCAAAGTTCTTAAAGATTTCGCTCGTCCGTTATTGGCTTTCACCTCCACTGGCACCAAGTGCTTTTGAGTACGGACAAAGAAATCTTCTTCTAACGTAGAGTTTTCTTTTTTATAATAATAAAGACTATATCCACTCTTTACTAAAGCTTCTCCTACAATATTCTCATATAATGCGCCTTTATATACATTCAGATTCCTGTTCGCGCGTAAGTCATCCTGCGCCTCATCATCTAACATGGAAACCAGCAAGCCATTATCTGCAAAATATAATTTCATTTTTTTATCATCATAGTTGCCTTTTAATGGTAGTTCCGGGGTGTTCAAGCAATAACAAATATTAATTACTCCAGCATCCTTTAACCACTCAATACAGCCTCTGTAATCTTTATATCTTGCACCGGATTCAACCTTCGAGATTTGAAATTTCTTATTTTCTTTGGCCAGCTGCGTCGAAATATGATCAAATATATTCATAATTCTTGTTTGATCCACTCCGTCTACATATTTTCTTATATCTTCTTTATAGTCAGCAATTAATTGGCGCTGTGTATCCAGCGATTGCTCAAATGTTCCACGGACAATATAATCTCTAACCACGGCTGGCATCCCCCCTAGAATACAGTAATCCAGAAACAAGGTTCTACAGGTTTGCAGTATGACATTATTAAATGCTTTTCTTTCTGACATATGTTGATACAAATCTTCTGTGAAATCCTCCTGATACCCTTTCGCCCACAAAAATTCTTCAAAATCCAGGGAGTACATCTGATAATCAGTTTTATATCCAACGCTGTTGCTTTCCATTCTCTTGTAACTGATTCCCAGCAATGACCCACTACAAATCACATCAAACCGTCCATCAATCTGAAAGAATTTCAACGCCGTAGATATCTCAGGAAACTCCTGCAACTCATCAAAAAAGAGCAGCGTATTCCCCTCCACAAATTGCTTAGACGGATCGATTCTTGAAATGTTACGAATAATATCAGCCACTTGATATCCGTCCTCAATGATCATTTTATACTTTGGTTCCTCGACGAAATTAATTTCGATTATGTGCTTGTAATTCTGCTTGCCAAAATGTCTGATTGATTCTGTCTTTCCAATTTGTCTACATCCTTTTACAATCAGAGGCTTTCTATTCTCATCATTCTTCCAATTTTTTAAATAAATATCTATTTTTCGGTTTAAATACTCCATATACATTCACCTCGTTACTTATATTATATACACTTTTTCAGGTTTTACAACATTTTCAT
>CAZNAP010000012.1:31363-41882 GCA_964571145.1 uncultured Lachnospiraceae bacterium
CAGCAGGATTTTATATGCAATCAAGTTATGAATAATATCCAGTTCTGATTCTACCTTATTATATCCCGGAGGACCTCCGTTTCGTCCCAAATAAGTATTGATTTCCTTGTTAAAGGCTGCTGTCTTTATTTCGGTAATTTTGCATGCATCTTCTTCGTTTGCTCTTTCAATTTTTATCATTTCTAATAAACGGCTCCTTTACCTCTTCTGAAATCAGTAATTTGTATTTTTCCGGATGACGATATGCATTGCCATGTACTTCTCTGCTTCTGTACGCACGTATTGCCTCTAGCGGGAAGTTTGCCAAATAAATTCCTTCCTGTTCACCAGCTTCAATAACTAAGGTATCTCTGGAACCACTTCCATCCAGTCGATATGCAATCCCGTCAAATGCGGAAGAATGTCCGTTACAGTCCGGTTGACCGTAGGGATAATTGACCGTTGCAATACCTACCATGTTTTCGTAAGCTCTTGCTCTAAGCTGGGATATTCTGTTAATTTCCATAGGACAGGCATTGGGAACCAGGATGATTTCTGCTCCTTTAAGCATAAGAATTCTGGCACTTTCCGGAAATTCCCTGTCATAGCAAATCATGGCTCCGACCTTAACAATACCATTTTCTGTATTCAAATCTCCTACATAGAAATCCTCTCCTGCTGCCAAAACCTTTTCTTCTCCGAAATCACAGGTATGTACCTTAGCATAGGTAAAAACTTTTTTCCCAAATCGGTCAAACAGGCATAAACTGTTTCTGCACCCGCTCTTATGTTTTTCTAAAAAGGTAATTCCCACTGCCATATTCAGTTCTTTGGCAATTTCTCCAAATGCTTTCATAAAATCATCTGTTTCTTCTATAGCACTTTCGTTTAATTCTTTTGTATCTTCTGAAATCTCATATCCTGTGCTCCACATTTCTGGAAAAAGGGCAATATCAGCATTCATTTCTTTTGCTGTTCTACAGGCTTCCAACCCCTTTTTAAGATTTTCTTGCAATGATTTTCCGGGCAATAATTGCAATAACGCTACTTTTAATGTTTTCATATATACCTTCTTATTTTCTAATCTGATTTTTTATCATGACATGTAAAATATTTAAAAACTTATATTTCATTTTTAAATATAGAAATAATCAATTCATCATTTTCCATTATGATTTTCCCTGCAAGTTCTTCTGTTTCCAACCACTTAAGGCTTTTGCTGTCAGTATAAACCCTGGGTGTGGTATGCGTTTCTTCTTTTCCCACAATTCCATTGTTCTCAATGAACAGATGACAGGGAACGCCTTCTTTATCCATTCCGCTCAGCATATATCGTGCTGACAAAGTTCCCGCTCCGTCCTTTTCATATATCTGAGTATCCACTCCGCCGTTTAAGATTTTGCCATTAAAGTAATTTCCTTCACAAGTACCATCGAATAGAACCATGTTAATGGTATTGGTTTCTGTATCAAATCTGTTTTCTTCTGTAACATGAATATGTAATCGAAAAATCTCCATTTTCTATACCTCCAAGGCAATACCTTTTCTTTCAAACCACATAGCTTTTTAAACGTTTTCTGTTAAAAACTGCACAACCTCAAGAATCATTTTACTCTGCTCCGGTCCGCCAAGTCCATGGTCCAGAGTTTCCAACGACTCGTATTTACAATTCTTCATACATTCACTATACTCTTTTGCTTCTTTGGCACTGATTACATCATCATGAGCTCCAACAATTAAAATGGCAGGATTTTCAAATTGTGATGTAACTTCAAAAATAGGCAGAGATTTAGCAATGCAAAAATAATGCCCGCCAACCTCATGGCAGCCATCTACATTAACTGTCAAAGGAATATGTTTTGTATCATAAGTTGCCTGCATGCAGGTTCCTTTTTGAGCATCAGATTTCAGCGATACACCCGGTGCAAGCAACACCAGTCTGCTGATTACATCTGCATAATAGCCTGCCATCATGCCTGCTATAACGCCACCCTGAGAATGCCCCATCAGGAAAATCTCTTTTACCCATTCCTGTGCCCGCACATATTCCAGAATTGCAATTGCATCCTCTATTTCATTCCAGATGTTCATATTGGAAAAGTTACCATCACTTTTTCCGTGACCGTTAAAATCGAATCTGAAGACTGCAATGCCTTTTTTATTCAACTCTTCTGTAATTTTTTGATAAGCACTATCTGGTTCAATACCCCTGTCGCACCCAAATCCGTGGAATAAAATTGCTGCATTACTGTTGCTCTCTGTGCTTTTATCTAATCTGCCCCTTAAGGTTAACCCATCTCGTTTAATTGAAATATCCATTTTTATAACCATGCCCTTCTTTTTCAGACTCATTGTCAATACTTCCAGCCCATTTTCAAGTTTTATTCTTTCTGTTTCTTTAAAACCTTTTTTTTCGTAACAGCGAAGTGCACCTTTATTATTGTCAAAGACTTTTAAAGTTAATTCTTTCAGCTTCAAAATTCCGAAACAGTATATGATAAACTCCTGTAAAATTGTTGTTCCATGACCTTGGCCCTTTAATTCGGGATTAAGCAAAAAATGTCCTATGTAAGCACTGCCAGTTTTTTCATCCACATTAATAAATGCAATTGTACCTATCATTTCTTCTTCATAAATAATTTCAAAAACTGTATTACAAACCTTCATGTCCGCTACAACCTGTTCAACCGTAATCGGATGTACAAAAGCCCTTCCTGCCCATTGCATCAAGAAGTCTTGACTTCCTCCTTCATTCCAATTTACAATTTTCTTTGCGTTCTTTGGATTTAAAGGTCTTATTATATATTTTTCTTTTTCCATTACTCTCCTTGCTTCTTTAAGTCCTAATCTCTCTTCATTGTTATCTGTTTGTCTTCAATCTGCTTTTCGGTAAGACTGTTTTTTGTTAAAAATACTCCTTCATCAATAGCTTCTTCCTGATAAATACTTTCTTTAATACCTGCTCATTGCCATGGAGTGTTACATCTCTTCTAAGTATTGCCTCATCTAAATCAACGCAGCCTACAGCCATCTGTGCCAGTGCACGTTCAGAAACAATGATATCCGGTGCTGTATCGGTACTTACTGCTGAATCTCCTTTAACAAACCAGATGCCGTTATTCGCAGAGATAATTTCATCTGTTACCTGAATCACAAAAGAATCCTCATCCGGTTTGTGCATAAGCGCAAGCAGTTTTTCTACATTAACAACACGAACCATATAATCTTGGCGGGTTACTTTATTTATTTCATAAGATCTGGGACTTTGAATAATTGACAGAAGCTCCACTCCTGCAGGAAGAAACATCTGTATCATTCCATAGTCCGCTGCAAATCTTGACAGAAAACCAAGTATCGCATAAAACCCACGTTTTCCATCCCATGCAATATCCTCAACCCGCAAAATTGCTGCAGGATCATTGTGCACATCCTGAAAAATCAAATATGCTGAGGGACCTTCCTCATCACTTAACAAATAGCAGAATTTACGGTCCTTATAATATTCACCTTTTATATGCTGGTTGAGCATTCTTTCATCATCACGCCAAACTGCAAGATTATAATTTGCAGCGAATTTATTATAGAGCTTTGTATATTCTACGACAGAATCTGCAGGATTCCACAACTGCGCAGTTCCTACAAAGTGATACCCCTGTAACACAGAAGGGGCAAACTCATAATTATGTTGCCAACAAACTGTCTCATAACCAAATTTACGATAGAACGCCTGATTAAACGGGAAAAGAGTTGAGATAATCTCCCCATTTTCATATGCCACCGGCAAAAGGTTTAAAAGAATTTCCTTAATCGCGCCACTTTCACGATATTCAGGCAATGTGGAAACAGCACCAATTCCGCCATTCTCAATCCGATGTCCGTCAAAATAGGTTAAAAAACGATTGTTGATGATTCTCGCCATCATTGTTCCTTCATCCGTAAATGCACCCCAGTCTTCAACTGTTTCCTGTTCGCATTCAGCGCGTTTCTCCTCCGGATTGCTCTCTAGACGTTCATGAAAGGCAATCATGGATATTCTGCCTGCTTCAAATCGTTCTTCTTTTTTTAATTTACGTACATACATGATTCTATTACTCCTCTATTTATACACTACCTCAAAGACAACCATCATAGTAAATTGTTTTGGGTGTTTTAGTTGCATTTTTGCCTCCAATACCCAAAACAACTTGCTTGTTTTTTGCCGAAAATGACATTGGGCATAGAGACATGATTTGCTATCATAGTGCCCATGGTTTCCCACATAGTGTGGGTAGCAAACGCTTGCTTCTCGTAACTGTGCCCAAAGCATATGATACCGACACGTTGGTTAGCTTCTTTTGGGTATGTCAGGAACTAAATGAACTCTACTGCCCAAAACTCGCCAAAGGATATCTTGATAACTGAGAGTTAATGATAACATGCATGTGTTCGAATCCCGAGCGACCATTCTCTATTGAAAATTTAGTCAATATATCTACCTTTTTTTATCTTTTGTAATTTATCTTTTGTAATTTATCTTTTGTAATTTATCTTTTACCATTACCTTTTTTATGTGCCGTAATCACCGTATAGCTATATGCATTTACTGTTATGACACAGTTGTCAATTTCTATGTACCAGTTTTTACCATTGCGTGTGATGATACTGTCAGGCTTCAAAATTGCTTCTTTGCACCAGCAAATAACATCCTCCACATCCAAACCTAAATTTCTTTTTATTCGGTCAACACCCATTTCCGTTGTATGCAGTTGGTTCAAATTGTTTAATAAGATTTCACTCAATTCTTTATCTCCTGTTTATCTCTCTGACATGTACCTTTTAATTTCAGCTTCCGTCAGTTTACACACCAGCGTTTTAGGATATTCTTTGTACTCCTGCATCATAAAAACCGGTGCCTTTTTTTCACAGACTTTATCTGTATTCTTTTTTAAATAAAGCTGTAACTCATCTTCTCCTGTAAAAATCTTATAGGATTTTCTGCCTTTGCTGTTTTGGATTTCATACACACCGCAAGACTGCTTCATAGTATAATCTGCTGTCCGTAAATACAACTTTGCAATCTCTGCTGACCTAAACGGAAAGTTCCAGCGCTGCAAACCACGCTTTGGGTCATGTTCAATACAAATACATCTCCCGCAGGTTCCGCAAATATACTGCGTATGATTTTGTAAACAATCAAGCGGATTCAAAAGAGGTGTAATTCTTGTTTCTTCACTATAGCATTCTTTACACATAATATTATCCTTCTATTCCCAGCTCATTCCACCAATTAATCCTATTGTTTTCATTTGCTTTATTCGGCTTTTGTATGCGTACCTTCGGTCTCTATTTTATGACGGGTTTTTTGGTCGATTTCCTGCTTCAAAAGCTGCGTGTATTCTGAGAAACCAACCTTGTCTGCTCCATAAACCAGCTGCAAATCATATTCCAGCGGTAACCAAGTTGAAATGTCCGCTTCATCATGCTGAATAACTGCTTCCAAATTATCCAGCGCTTTATAAAGCATGGCCTCCTTGGTCGTACGCTCCTTCATCTCCCTATATAATTCGCTAAATTCATCTTTATATGGTTGCGGAAAAGTAGCAATCCATTTGTTCAGAACTTCCGATTCCTTCTTTTCGTCTGCTTCCTTCTTTTCGAAAGACGGAATATCGCCAGTAAAAGCTTCACCCAAGTCATGAATAATACACATTTTGATTACTTTATCCATATCCAGTTCCGGGTATTCATCTCTCACCAGCATAGCCATCAGAGCCAGACGCCAGCTGTGTTCTGCAACACTTTCATGCCTGCCGTTAGAAGTCCACGAATGTCTGGTATTGCACTTTAATTTCTCTGCCACTGCCATAATTTCTATAAATGTTGCTGGTTTCATATTGATACCTATCCCTTTCCTGCTCTCTAACGCTCATGATATCATGTACTTTAAAATTTCTTAATTGCCTATTGATTTCTTATTTATTACAATCCTATCTGTCATTTGCACACCATCCTTAAAGGTACCAATTACTTTAAATTCCGATCCTTCTTTGGCAAGAGTAATGTTCTCAAAATTCCATACAACATCTGCCACATCCGATTTCTCAAGGGTTTGAAGCAACTTATCGTTTTGATAAAGACTTAATTTAGTAGCATTGGAGTATACCTTGATGCTAGTCATTTCTTCTTGCCGTTTATCAAATCGTTTGCCAGTAATATAAACAACCGGTTTTTTCGACCAAGCTGCTTGATAGAGATAATAAATGTCCTTCTTGGTTTGGCGATCCCTCGTAACCATGCCCTTGTCATTTTGATAAGGCGTTTCTCCCTCAAAACGAGATGCAACTGCGAAATCAAACAAAATCCATACGGAAGTATAAATTAGCCAAGGTCTTTCTTTAATTTGTGCCAAATAGCTTTCATGAAATAAATTGGCAAATTCTTCATCGTGTCTTTGCCCACCTGTTGCAATTTCAGTGGTTGCCATTGGATTTGAACTGTGTTGCCAAGGATTATTACCGGCTCCATATTCCCCTACACACCAAAACTGAGCAGCATCTTCCTGTCGATACTGATCCATTTTGGCTCCAAATTCAGGAAAAGTTCCGCCATACCAGCCCTTGTACTGATTGCTGGCTATGAAATCAGCATGCCAATCCGCAGTCTGACTGCCAATAAAGGTATCGTCATGAGAAGTAAAGCCTATGTATCTGGTAGCATCCAATGTTTTAGCATAATCATAGAATTCATTAACCCATTCTATCGCCAGCTCAGAAGAAAAACCTCCTTGCGGATCTTCGCCGGTCTTCCAATGACTTCCGTTTAATTCATTGCAAATACCCCAAAAGATAATGGAACTGTGATTATAATAATTGGTAATCATACTTTGCAGATTATTTTGTATACAATCGTGGTATTTCTGACTGGCTTTAGGTCCCAAATGATTGACCCACGGGATTTCCGTCTGTACGATTAAACCCAGTTCATCACATTTTCGAAAAGCATACGCATCATGTGTGTAATGTGCCAGTCTTAAAAAAGTACAGCCCAATTCCTGAATCATTTCATAATCTCTATCAAAATCTCGTTCCTTCATAGCAGACATTACATTGGGCGCATCCTGATGCATGGCAACACCCCGAAGGGAATATGGCTGTCCGTTCAACAAAAAACCTTTTTCATAATCCATGCCAAAATAACGCAAACCAATTCTTGTTTGTGCGGTATCAATTAATTGACCTTCTTGAATCAGTTCCAGCTCAACTGTATAGAGGAAAGGATCGATTAAGCCATTCCATAAACGTGGCTTGTACAGTGTAATGCTTTCTTCATAGGTATTTCCACCGGGTGAAGCAATCAATTCCTGCGTACCACTTAGAACTTCTTTTCCAGCGGCCCGAAACGTATAATGAATTTGACAATAGGTGGATTTCTCCCCCAGATTTGTAATCATGGACTGCAAAACGATATCCGCTTTTTGGTTTGTAACCAATTGGGGAATCACATGAAAGCGGTCATAGCCATACCTATAGATATCAAAATAAAGCTTATCCAATTCGTACAGGAATACTTTTTCATGTAAGCCATTGTTAAAGTTAAAGTCTGCTGACATCGGAATCAAGTCTGCATTGGGCTCATTATTACAGAATACTTTGATCAGATTTTCGCCCGGACATTGTAGATTCGTAAGTGGCACCACAAATGGCGTATATCCACCTTCATATGTCATGACAGTCGTGTCATTTACTTGTATTTCACTTTTTTGCCCTACCGCATGAAAAAGAAGTGCAAAGGATTTTTGCCTTTGACTGGGCGAAAGAATGAGTTTCTTCTGATAACAAGTCACTCCGCGAAATAACTGTTCGCTCATTCCGTCTACCGTATTACAAGTATGCGGTGCGTCGATTACTTCCCAGCTTTTTTGATCTTTGGAAAACTGCCAGTCTCTGGACCAGTCAGTACATAAATTCATCAATCTCATAAAACGCCTCTTTCTTTACTATGAGCAGGTCAATGTTAAGGTAAGTATATCACGACTTATTAAGATATAAAGAGAAAATTAAGAAAATCTCAAAGTAATCGGAATGCGTTTGGTATATAAAGGTAATAGTGAAAGAATGGAGGATTCAAAATGGCAAAGAGAATAACAGCTATACTCCTTACTGCATGCTTGGTATTAGGATTAGCAGGTTGTGGTAAGGAAGGACAGACAAAAGAGACTTCGGCCGAAACCGGAAGGTATGTGGAGAAGCAAATTGAGCTACCGGACAATATAAATGCTTCACGGATTTTTCAGGTAAGTAAAGCAGATGATAAATTATTGCTCTATACAGTAGAGAATCAAGCGGGACAATTTAGTTTTGCCAGTTCTCTATATGAAGACGGCGCATTTAAAACAGTCACACCGGACTGGCTTGCCGGCTTAAGCTTTAAAGAAGACCAGATGAATCAGTATGTGAACAGAAAAGTCATAGAGAACGTTGGCGGAAAATCCTATTTCTATACTATCTTAACTGAAAATGAAAGCTGGATTGGACATCTTTATTGTTCTACTGACGGTAAGACTACGCAGGAAATTACACCAGCTGACTGGTTAATCGAAAATGAAGAGTATCATTTCTACGAATGCCCACAAGATATTGTAGTCTTGGAAGATGGTACGTTAATCGCCTACTTCAGCTACATGATTAGAATTTACGATGCGGCAACCTATACCATGACTAAAGAAATAATGCTGGATGGACAGCATTCCGAACAGATTTATGCGGATAAAGATAGTTATTATCTGATTGCACAAAGTGATTATCTGGAGTTTAAGGGTGTGGAACGATATCAGCCTACTAGCGATAAACCAATCGAAACCTTCACCACGGACACTCCTATTGGCAGCGGCAATTATTTGGACCTTTTATCTGACGGTTCGATTGCCCTAACCGGAAAAGATGGTATTTTACAGCGGGATGCTGCCAGCGGCCAGTGGACGCAGGTCATGAATGGTATTTACGCCTCTTTTGGATTGGAAAGTATGTGGTGTGGTGGCATGGCAGCTCTTGATTCGGGTCTTTACTATGCACTGTTTCATGATGAAACTGAAAATGCAGTGTTAATGGAATATTCCTATGACCCGAACGCAGTTCAGAAGCCGGAAACAACCCTCACCGTCTATTCTGTTTATGATAATGCCGTTTTAAATCAGGCTGCTGCTATGTACAGTAAGCAGAATCCCAGCGTTTTAGTAGAAGTAGAATCATCCATTGCCTATGGAGAAGAGCAATCTGCTGATATGAACGCCATATTACAAAGTTTAAACACCAAATTAATTGCCGGTGAAGGTGCTGATATTTTAGTATTGGATGGATTGGATACGGATTCATTTGTGGAAAAAGGCTTGCTGACGGATATCAGCGAGCAGATTAATCCCATGGTACAGGACGGCACTTTGTTAAAGAATATTACAGACAGTTACTTAACAGAAGACGGCAAAATGTATATGGTTCCTCTTAAGTTCTCCATGAATCTTTTAATAGGCGATAAACTGGATGCCACAAAAGCAGGTACCATGCAGGGAATGGCACAGGAAATAGCGAAACAGGACGAACCTGTTTTCGGACCTATGACAGCACAGGATTTTGCTAATGACTTTGCACCTTACATTGTACAGGATATTGTAGATGGCAAAGTACTAAATAAGGAAAAGCTATCCGAAAATCTGGAATATATGAAGGTAATAGCCGAAAATGGTGGCTTCATTGATGCCTATGATGAAAATACCTATAAGTGGAATATATGGGATGTCCCTGCAGTTGGCGGAGCAGCTTTCTATGATGCAGCCGGATTCTTACAATCCATGTTCCCTATGGCGATTGTGAAATTTGCAAACTGTACCTTTACCAGTTTTAACAATTCCTTTAAACCGGTTGGACAAATGAGCATTAATGCTTCCTGCAAGAATATGGATGTAGCCAATGATTTCCTGAAATATGCACTGTCTTTTCCCATACAGGACGGAGATTATTATGACGGGTTCCCCATTAATGTAGAAGCTTTGGAAAATCAAATTACCAAAGACCGTACTAATTATGCAGCAGAAACATCAATTGAAACCGAAGACGGCTCCTACGTTCAGTTTATCATTGATGCAATAACACCTGAAAATGCACAAAAGCTGGTAGAACTGTGTAAGCAGGTAGACCAAAAAGTCGTAACTGATGCCAAAATTCAGGAAGTAATTGCACAAGAACTCCCGGCATATGTTAACGGTAGCAATTCCCTTGAAGACACTGTAAATAAGATTGAAAAAGGACTGAATATGTATCTGGCGGAATAGGAATTTCATTCACCTTTCCACACATTTTCTAAAAGCCTCTGTGGCAAAAATGCTACAGGGGCTTTTGTAATACTATTCTATGGCTCTTTTAAACTGCTGTTGAATCCTTTAATAACCGGTTCCAAAAAATACTCCAGTACTGTACGTTGGTCTACAATCAATTCACAGTTACCTGTCAAGCCTGAACGTAGGTTTATTTCTTCTTTCTCTTGAAGAGTAACGCTAACTGGATATACT
>CAZNAP010000013.1:0-17584 GCA_964571145.1 uncultured Lachnospiraceae bacterium
TGTTAAGTAGGTTGTACAATTTTTTCCTTTACCCTGTGTTATGTTGTGACCCCTATTTTAAAATATACATTTTAGATGAATATTGGTTGTATTTTATACAAATCCTCTTGTATATTACGCGTATATTATAAGTATATTACTTGTATATTATTGTTTTTTCGCATGAATAAGCCCCTGTTAATATCGTATTTTCATGCATAATACAAAAATAAAAGAATCCCACAAGCATGCGTGTTCCAGCAATGTATGGGATTCTCATTTTTTGTATATTTATGCGTTATACAATACCCTGTGCAGTCATAGCCTCAGCAACCTTTAAGAAGCCTGCAGTGTTGGCACCTGCAACATAGTTGCCTGCCATGCCATATTTCTTAGCTGCATCATCAAGATTGTGGAAAATATTAACCATAATTCCTTTTAACTTGCTGTCTACTTCTTCGAAAGTCCAGCTCAGTCTTTCACTATTCTGGCTCATTTCAAGTGCGGATGTTGCAACACCACCTGCATTTGCAGCTTTGCCGGGAACAAACCATACACCATTCTTCTGAAGGTATTCAGTTGCTTCCAATGTAGTAGGCATGTTAGCACCTTCACAAACTGCTTTTACGCCGTTAGCTACTAATGTCTTGGCATCTTCAAGTGTTAATTCGTTCTGAGTTGCACAAGGAAGCGCTACGTCAACCTTAACAGTCCATACGCCTTTGCCTTCATGATACTGTGCGCTCTTACGTGCTGCAGCATATTCTGTCAAACGTGCACGTTTTACTTCTTTAACTTCTTTCAAAAGTGCTACATCAATTCCTTCGGGATCATAAATCCAACCTGTAGAATCTGAAACAGTAACAACCTTAGCACCTAACTGCTGTGCTTTCTGCGTTGCGTAAATAGCAACATTTCCTGAACCGGAAACAGATACGGTCTTGCCCTTAATATCAGAGCCGTTGCATTTCAGCATTTCTTCTGTTAAGTATAATAAACCATAACCTGTAGCTTCTGTTCTTGCAAGAGAGCCACCGTAAGTAAGACCTTTACCTGTTAAAACGCCTTCGTATAAACCACGAATTCTCTTATACTGACCAAAAAGGAAACCGATTTCTCTTGCGCCTGTACCGATATCACCGGCAGGAACGTCTGTATCAGCGCCGATATACTTGCAAAGTTCTGTCATAAAGCTCTGGCAGAATGCCATAACTTCTCTATCTGATTTTCCTTTAGGATCAAAGTCAGAACCACCTTTGCCACCACCAATGGGAAGACCTGTCAGGGAATTCTTGAAAATCTGTTCAAATCCAAGGAATTTAATGATACCAAGGTTTACGGAAGGATGAAGACGAAGACCTCCCTTGTAGGGTCCGATTGCACTGTTGAACTGTACTCTGAAACCATTATTTAACTGTACCTGTCCCTTATCATCTACCCAGGGAACTCTGAATAAAAGCTGTCTTTCGGGTGTTGTAATTCTCTCTAATAATGCATTTTTTCTGTACTCATCTTCGTTTGCCTCGATTACAACACGAAGGGATTCCAGAACTTCCTTTACTGCCTGATGAAACTCGGGCTGTGCAGGATTTTTCTCGACTACAAGGTTATACACCTCATCAACATATGACATACAAATGTCCTCCTTAAAATTTAGTATTATTGTGGTCTGGTATTCTTGTATACAATCATGGATATGCTAAATCCATCTAATACAAAAATACACAGGCATGTTCGTCCTGTGCATCTGACGCCCTTGCCTTAGTGTATTATATAACGTACGCAAAAAAATCACAACCGCTTCATGTAAATTTTTTGTAAAAGTTTTTGAAAACAACTCATTAATTGTCTGAAAACCGTTTTTGTATTCTAATGTTTCCAATAAATTCACAGGTATTTCTTTAATCTTTCAATATTTTTTTCTTCAAAGTCCATTAATTCCTTAGCTACTTCTACTGCCATATTTCCTGCATTTTCATAGTGGTTCATGGCTTTCCACATGCTGGTCAAGCCTCGATTGGATCCTTGAATCATCAATTCTGCAATATGTTCTGTACAGGTATTAAACATGGTATTGGCACGAATTCCACTCTTAATCATGACATCTTCAAAACCACTGCGTTGATAGGATGATGCATTGCCTTCTAATAGTTTTCCAGTGGCTTTATTATAGATATCAGAATATCTCATAGCTTCTCGAGCAACCTGTAAAGCCAAATCATCATCATAAATTTTCCCACTAATAGAGTCTATTGCTTTCATCGCCATGCCTGCATTTCTTTGTACTTCCTGTAGGACCTTGACATCATCATTTCTCATAAAAAATAAGCCATTCCTTTCTTATTATTTGAATTCTTCCCAAATAATCATCTAAGTCTGACTTATTATTTCCTATATTTATGTTTTTATTCCGCTTCTGCTGTAATCTCTGTTGTTGCAGTCTCTGCCGTTGTAACTTCTTCTGCAACTGCCTCGCCTTCAAATGGATAAGCAATTCCCCACTCTTTTCGCAGCTCGTCCATCATTTTCATCACACGGACTGTCTCTCCATGAGGCATTTGCATACATTCCGTTTTATGTTCACGAATGGCTTTGATACTGGCCTCCACTTCGTACTCATACCCGGTTATCTGCTTAGGTGCTTTATACATAGCCACCTTCTTATAAGAATCATCGTATACTGCTACACTTTCATAATTATTGATATTCTCAACAACTATAAAGCCCTTTGTGCCATAAATAATGCCTTTTCGATCACTTTGCGATACGACCGAACTATTCAGCACTGCCACTTTACCATCCGTATAATGTAACGTAATGGAGTTTTGTTCATCTACGCCTGTTTTCGTATATGTACAGGTTGAAGTAACTTTCTCAATACTGTTTCCAAACATCATCAAGGCAAAGTTAAGGGTGTATACCCCTACATCCAGTAATGCACCGCCTGCCAGTGCTGGATTTTGAATGCGGTCAATTCCGTCAATCACATAGCCCAGATTTGCTGTTAAAGTCTTGGGTTCACCAATAATACCACTGCCTAAAATCTCACGAATGGTAGTTAACATGGGCATATATCGTGTCCACATGGCCTCTGTAATAAACACCTTGGCAACACTGGCAAAAGAAAACAACTCTTCAGCTTGCTTCGCATTGACGGTAAAAGCCTTTTCACATAGAACCGGCTTGCCGTTTGCAATACACAGCTTTGCATTTTCATAATGAGCGGAATGCGGCGTTGCAATATAAATCAAATCCACTTTTTTATCTTTTACCAGTTCTTCATAGGAGCCATAAGCTTTCTTACAGCCATATTTTCTGGCAAAGACATCCGCCTTTATTTTTTCTCTGGAAGCTACCGCATATAGCTTGGCGTTTTTCATTCTATCCACGGTTAACGCCATTGTAGCTGCGATATTGCCTGTTCCGATAATTCCTATATTACATTTTCCGACCATATTCCCCGCCTTTCTGACTGGGTTCTTCTGTCTATTCTACATATTCGGACTTAACATATGCAACTTGTCCTTTGTATTTGACCTTCGTCCAACCATCTGCTTGTTTCATAATCAGTTCCAGTTCTTCGCCTGCATAAATCGTACCAAGAGACTCTGAATCCTTACTTGCACCCTTACGTACTTTCACGCTGTCAATCGCTTTAACTGTACCAGATGTTGTAACATTCTCTGCTGATTCTGTTTCTTGTTCATCCTCAGCATCGTTATCCGCATCATCTTGTTCTGTACCTGTATTAGCATCAGCAGTTTCAGTTACTTCCTCTGAAACTACCTCCAGATAATCACTCTTTATATAGGCTTCGCCATTATCATATTCTACTTTACTCCAACCATTACCCTTTTGTTCTAACAGGGTAAACTCCTGTCCTAACTGAGCTTTGTCAATCTTCTCAGCCTCTTCACTGTCAGAGCTTCGAATATTTACAACATCGGTCGTCCGTACGGTTTTAATTGTATTCGCGTCTGTTTCCGGATTTGCCTGAGCAGTTTCTGTATTTTCCGCAGGAACCTCCTCGGGTTGTTCTACTTCTGCCAGTATTTCGCCTACATCTTCATTGATTTTTTCTTTTAAATAAGCAATATACTCGCTTAATTCCTCATCTTCTGCCAAAAGCTCATTATAAGCTACAACAATTTTATTATTTAAGTCAACTACATCATCTTGCAGAGACATCTCTGTAATATAAGCTCTAATTGTTTCATCATAAGTGCCATCATTAATAAAATAATTGCCATCCTCATTTAAGCCAATGTAATATGTCTGCATACCCGGCAATTGCTGTTCTAAATCCTTAAATAAAACTTCAGAACATACATAAGCTACATAAGTATTTTCTGTCAATCCCGGTTTCGTATAGACATTCAATTCTACATAACTGTCAAGATACTTGCTCATTTCTGCAACGCGGATTTTCTCAATATCATTCAGATAAGTATTCAGCGAGGAAATAGTTTCCATATCTCCTGCTACCTGCGCGTCATAATAAGTTCGAATTAGATTATTAATTTCAGGATGTGCATTTTCTTCTAACTCAAAATCCGTAAGTAACTCTGCATCCGGTACTGCTGTAGCTGTTTGTGCTTCTTCAATTAAAGCTTCTTTTTGATTTGCATTCACTGCTATCAGCACTGTAATAAGCACACATATAATGAGAACAAGTGGCATTACAATCTTGTTATGATCCAATATCCAGTCTTTGGCTGTTATGAATATTTCCGTAAGCTTATGCTTTTTGTTCTTATTTGACTGATTCATAATTTTCCTTTCCTTTATTAAAATTCAAGGTGATGTAAGTGCACCCGACAGGAATCGAACCTGCATTAAAGGCGTCGGAGGCCTTCGTTCTATCCGTTAGACTACAGGTGCAAATTATTACGAATTTGTTACATCACCTTGAATATAATAACATAAGCATTGTGGATTGTCTAGTATGGCCAATCAAAAAAACTGTGAATCCTTTGTGTCCTGCAGTGCCAGTAAACTAGCAGAGTTGCACCAATTTATCGTCCTCAGAATTATAGAAATATACAGAATCTGCCAGTACTTCATCGGGTGCTACCTGGGTATGATTAATTTCTGTCACAATATCAATTAGTTCGTCTGCACAGGTACATTTATCCTCCGGCATAAGTATTACTTCATGTATGGAACTGGGTAGTACATAAAAGTTTCCATTCAACTCTTCTGCACATTGCTGTAATACACCTGGGTATAACAAGCAAGCTGCTCCTAAGAGCTTTTGCTGATTACTGAGTACATACATAGGAAAAGTAGGATTGCTGTCCTCTTTCTCAATTTCTAATAATTCCTCCATAACAGTTTCCATATTATCCATTTTCCATGGTAGTAATAATGGGGTATTTTGTTGTGCTGCCTGAAACAGCTCTTCTTCATTTGTATGCCACTGCTCCATGTGATTATTCCCAATCAGTATGGATGCATTTCCATGAAAAGGCGCCTCATTAACTGCATAGTAATAGGTAATAGCCAGATTCAGAAATGGTCGATGCGGAATTGTAGTCAACAAATCTTTATTTTGTTCTGTGTGAATCAGTTTGAACGCCAAATTAAATCTGGCTTTCTTAAAATCAAGGAATCCACTCAAGTCTATGGTTTCATCAAACTCGGACTGCTGCACATCCTTACATATTGAGCCTGCCACCGTCTCAATTTCAGCTAGCGTAATTCCTTCTTTATAGTAGTCATTAATATAAATTGCAGGTGATGTATTACAATTTTTCTTTTTTGCTACCATTCCAACCAGCTCCAATCCATTGTTTTTGCGAACTTCCTTGATTTCTATTTCATACTCCTCTCCTAATTCTTCCTGTATCATTTCTCTGAGAATTTCCGTAAAGTTACTAAATGTAATAGATGTGTCCATGAATACCTCTTTCTTTTTATTAGATGTGATTTTGTGATATGTTATTTGATTTTAATACAACAAAAAAAGACAATGTTGGATACATTGTCTTTTAGGCTTGTTTAATTGATTTTGTTTGTTAAACTCTAGACAGATATTCTCCGGTTCTGGTATCTATCTTAATCTTGTCGTTCATCTCAACAAAAAGAGGCACATAAACAGTTGCACCGGTTTCTACTGTAGCAGGTTTTGTTGCACCTGTAGCGGTATCTCCCTTAAATCCAGGTTCTGTATCAATAATCTCCAGTTCAACAAATAACGGAGGTTCTACTGTAAATACATTGCCGTTGTGAGAGCAAACCTTAACCATTTCATTCTCTTTTACAAATTTGAGTGCATCACCGATTGTATCGGCATTAAGTGCGACCTGATCATATGTTTCAACATCCATAAAGTTATACAGTTCGCCATCAGCATATAAATACTGCATATCTTTTCTATCAATACGTGCCTGTGGGAATTTCTCAGTAGGTCTGAAAGTTTTCTCCACTACGCCGCCATTCTTGATGTTTTTCAGTTTAGTTCTGACAAATGCTGCTCCTTTGCCCGGTTTCACATGCTGAAACTCAATAATCTGAAATACATTATTATCCAGCTCAACAGTAATACCATTTCTGAAATCACCTGCAGAAATCATAAAATATCCTCCTAATTTTCACTATATAATTCTTTACCAGTTTATACTATAAAAAGATTTTTTTCAACCCATTTCTCTGATAAATGCATATTAAATGTATTTTAATTGCATTATCTATCAATTATTTTCCTAAAAAATAATCGATTGCTTCTATATATCCGTTTAGACCATGTCCATAAATCTGCTTATCACAAACGGGTGCTGTAACTGAAACCTTACGGAAATCCTCCCGTGCCGTAATATCTGAAATATGAACCTCCACCTTGGGCACCGTAATACTTGCCAGTGCATCCCGAATGGCATAACTATAATGCGTATAGGCACCTGGATTAATGATAATTCCATCGGATTTATCAAAATAAGCATCTTGAATGCGGTCGATAATGGCACCCTCGTGGTTGCTTTGAAATACTTCAATCGTGATACCCGCTTGCTCGCCTTTTTCGCCGATTAATTTTAGGAGATAATCATAATCCTCTGTTCCATAGACACTCTTTTCCCTGATTCCCAGAAAATTAATATTGGGCCCGTTAATAATCAATAATTTCATAATTCATCCCCCTGCATATCGCAGGTTTCCTGCGATACTGCGTCCATAAATGGTTTGAAACTTTGTTTCAAACTTTAGTTACCTCTTTCCTAATCCTTTGGTTATCAGACTGCTTAGTCACTCGGTGACTAGTCATAGCTGTGCTATTATCAATTCCACAATTTCATCCAATGTTTGACCGGAAACCTCAACAGTCCAATCCGCACACTTCGCATAAATAGGCTCCCTTTGCGCAATCATTTCTCTGATTTTCGCCTGTGGATTGTCCACTTGTAAAAGAGGCCGTGTGGTATCGGACTTCAATCGATCATATATAGCTTCCGGAGTCGCTTTCAGATAGATAACCTTACCCAACTGGGCTAAAAGTGCATGGTTTTCCTGTCGTATAGGTAACCCGCCTCCAATAGAAATAATCAACCCGTCTACCGACTGAATCAAGTCTTTCAGGCATTGGGTCTCCATTTGACGGAAGGCCGCTTCCCCCTCTGATGCAAAAATCCGAGAAATAGTCTTGTTCTGCTTCTGTTCAATGTATTGATCCGTATCCACTACAGTGCGCTTCAATGCATCTGAAAGACGAATGCCAATACTGGTCTTTCCGCAGCCCATAAAGCCCATTAAGATTATGTTATCTTTCATTGTATGTCCATTTCTTTCTTCAATGTTTCATAAATTTTTAAAGCCATTTCTTCTGACACTGATACTTGATTCCATAACTCATAGGCTATGATTCCCTGATACAAAAGCATCTTCAAACCATTATACACCTGTCCCCCTTGTTGTCGAACCAACTTCATAAAAAGAGTTGTTTCCGGCCTATAAATCAGGTCAAAACCAGTATGGATTTTGCGATAAAACTGTTCATCCTGAATCACTGCCCTGTCTGCATCCGGATAAAGCCCCACGCTGGTTGCCTGAATCGCCAGATACTTTTGATCCGGTAAGGTCTGATAATCCTGCAGTGTCATAGGAATAATGCACTGCCTTCCCACGGTTTGATTCACCTCTTCAGCAACCTCGTTCGCCTTATCAATAGAACGATTGAGCAGATATACTCTGGGAACTTGTTTAGTCGCACATAAGAAAGCAACAGCTCTGGCTGCCCCTCCCGCACCCAGTAAAATAACTTCTTCTTTTTCTATTTGAATTCCTTCACTGCATAATGCACGATACAGTCCCGGCATATCGGTATTGTAGCCCTTGAATCCTCGATTGGTTCTGACCAGTGTATTCACAGCACCGATATGTTTGGCAAGTTCATCTGTTTCAGACAAAAATTCCATTACCTTTTCTTTGTAGGGAACGGTCACATTAATACCCAGACAATTCAATGCAAAAGCTCCTTTTATGGCATCCTCTAATTCAACATTTTCAACCGGAAAAGGCACATAGACCAAATTGTCTCTAAATTGTTCAGCCAGTGTATTGTGAATAATCGGAGATAGCGTATGTTCAACCGGATTTCCAATTAACCCGCAAAGTCTGGTTCGTCCGTTAATCCTCATTATTAGCCTCCATAAGATATACTTTTTTTTCACTTCGGCAATAGCGCTTATAAGCCGCCAACACAATCTTTTCCAAAATACGTTTTAACACGATTTGAATTTCTTCTTTAGGGTCAATGGGCTGCACAAGTATGGAATAAATTCCGATTCGCTTAGCACCCCATACATCCGTAAAAATTTGATCCCCCACAA
The DNA here is from genome assembly GCA_964571145.1 of uncultured Lachnospiraceae bacterium. Lineage (GTDB taxonomy): Bacteria > Bacillota > Clostridia > Lachnospirales > Lachnospiraceae > Suilimivivens. Next base: position 8,802 of record CAZNAP010000013.1, read on the forward strand.
AAAGCGTTGTTTCCCGATTCGTATGCAATCGCTCCATGGCGTTTAGATAGCCTGTCCTACCCGGTTTCCCTGCCTTGTAGATATACTGTGCATGAACCGCATCATTAAACATTTTAACGCGAGGTTCCTTATTGTTGGATAAAAACAGGATTTCAAACCCCAGCTCCTTTAATTGCTTGATTAATTCTATGCTTCTGGCATCTGCCGGTGCACCATGCTCTACCAGTGTATTATCTATATCAAAAATAATACCGCGATAGCCCATTTGGTAGTATTTTTGAAAATCAATTTGATAGGTGGAACTGATATAACAGTCCGGATAAAAACATTTCAACATACACATCTCCTAACGGTATTTCCGTACAATCTTCCTTAATTGTACAAAACACCCTGCCATTTGGCAAGGTGTTTATCTTTTCTGATATGATTCCTGATATGATTCCAACTTAAACTACTGGTCATTAAAACTTAGGAATAACGATTCCGTCTTCTGATCCTTGGAAAAGGGATTGTGAACTTCCTACAAAATACTGGTATTCCTGTAACATCTGGTCCTTTTGCATATCTGAAATGGCTTTTTGCATATCCAGACTTGCCAGAGAGCTTTCACTTCCTATGTAATCAAAACTATCTTCTTTATTAAATGTAAGCGATATATTTTCAAGGTCTGCAACTGCTGTTCTGTTATCGACTACAGGAGAAGCAACGGGTTGAGAGTAATCCTGCTGTATAGATTCAGCTTCTGGTTTTTCTTGGTTATTCTGTAACTGCTGCTGTTTTACTTCTTCCGGTTTAACTGTCGGTATTTCAGAAGCTCTGTAATATGACTGAAAATTTCCAAGTCCGCTAAATAGCTGTACACCCATTACTCTCACCACCTTTCCTACTAATTTGATTTACATAACACTTTATCTTATTTTATTACAAAATAGAGCTTTTTGCAAGTTTTGTTTACATAATTATTACTATAAACTGTTTGTTTTTCTGATTTGGTAATAAGTATATCGGATGATTACAAAAAAACTTTATACTAATATATGCCTGCTGCTTCCAAAAGATTCCCGGTATATTGATTTTGAGGATTAAAATAGACTTCTTCCACTTCACCACTTTCTACGATTTGGCCGCCCTTCATAATCATAACCCGATTACACATCCGATAAACCACACGTAAATCATGAGAAATAAACAAAATAGACAGCCCCATTTCCTTGTGAATTTTTAGCAGCAGTTCCAAAATCTGTGCCTGAATAGTCACATCCAGTGCGGATACCGGTTCATCTGCTATAATCAATCTGGGTTCTTGCATTAAGGCTCCTGCTATACAGACACGCTGCCTCTGTCCGCCGGAAAGTTGGTTTGGATATCGGTCTGCAAATTTCTCGTCCAGTCCCACCTTCTCCAACATTTGGAGCACCTTTTGCTTTCGTTCGTTTTCAGTAAATCCACCTTTAAGCCGTAATGGTTCTTCCAGTATCCAGCTTATTTTTCTGGCAGGATTTAACGAACCATAAGGATCCTGAAAGATCATTTGTGGATGCGAGGAAGCGTGTACAATGTTTCCCTGTGACGGAATCAGACCAAGGATTGCTTTGGCTAACGTGGATTTACCGCTTCCACTTTCTCCTACCAATCCAAGAATCTCTCCTTCTTTCATGGAGAAAGACACATCCTTTAGCACATGTGTCAATGAGTTTGATGATAAAATTCCTTTATTTCGATTCTTATAAGATACATTTAAAGAATCAACGGTAAGTATATTCTCTTGATTCATCAGAGGGCACCTCCCATCTGATTTTTACGTTCCACTTTCGGTATGGCAGCAATTAATTTCTGCGTGTATTCCTGTTTCGGCTCATCAAAAATCTCTTTTGTACTACCGCTTTCTACCACATATCCGCCCTGCATGACCATTACCCTAGGGCATAACTGCCTGATTAAACTCAGGTCATGAGAGATAAATAAAATGGCCGTCTTCTTTTCTTTGTTCATACGCTTCAGTAACTTAATAATCTGCGCCTGAATAGTCACGTCCAGTGCCGTGGTCGGTTCATCAGCAATTAAAATCTTAGGATCACAAATCATAGCTGCTGCAATCATCGCTCTCTGTCTCATGCCGCCAGACAACTCATGAGGATACTGGTTATACACCCGTTCCGGATGTTCCAATTCCACATCATCCAACATCTGGATAACTTTTTTATATCGTTCTTCTTTATCCAAATCGGTATGAATGCGTAAAGCTTCTTCCACTTGCCAGCCAATTTTCTTCACCGGATTCAATGAAGTCATAGGTTCCTGAAAAATAATTCCAATATCATTTCCCTGAATACTTCGTAGTACACTTCTTTCACAGGTCAACAAATCCACACCATTAAAAAGTATCTGTCCTCTCTTTTTCATGTCCCTTCTACTGAGCAATCCGGCAATCGCCAAGGCACTCATGGATTTTCCAGAACCAGATTCTCCCACCAGTCCGACAATTTCGCCTTCTCGAAGCTCCAAATCAAAATCAAATACCACAGTTTCCGGAATGATATGATCATGAAATTCTATATTCAAGTCAACGACCCGCAATAACATTTCCTTATCCATCAGCTGTTTTCTCCTTTTTTCAGACCATCACCTAACAGACTAAAGCCCAGTACCATCAGAATAATGGTTGCTCCCGGGAAAAGTGCATAAAAAGGTGCGCGGAATAAATAAGCCTGAGCCTCCGAAAGCATGCGTCCAAGGCTTGCCTGGGGTGGCTGTACCCCTATTCCTAAGAAGCTCATGCCTGCTTCTGCCAACACAGCATTGTTGAATCCAATCATAATTGCCGACAACAATACCGAGAAGGTATTGGGCAGAATATGTACAAACATAATGCGAAAATGTCCAGCTCCCTGCAACCTTGCATTCTTGATATAATCCATGTTTTTACACTTAATAAACTCACTGCGTACAATTCTGGCGAAACTCGGGATAAATGCAATCCCCAGCGCAATGATTACCTGACCTGTCCCACTTTCCAACAAACTGATAAAAACCAGTGCCAACAAAATACTTGGAAAAGCAAACATAGCGTCATTAATTCTCATCAATACTTCATCTACCACACCGCCAAAATAACCGGTCAAAGCGCCCGATAAAACGCCAAAAAATGTACCAATTAAAACAGTTCCTGCCGCTACCATTAATGTAGTGCCTGCTCCATGCATGACACGACTCAATATATCTCTTCCGAAATTATCACAACCCATCAAATGCTTAAATGATACACCTGCAAATTTAGCAGAAGCATCCATTGCTTCCGGATCATAAGGTGTATAGAAAAGTCCTACAACGATAAAAAGCATCATAACTCCTGTAATGATGCCACCAATTTTCATATTAATATTTTTCTTTTTGCTGTTTTCCATAAGCAAGCTTCCTACTCCACTGAAATTCTGGGGTCAATCAATCCATAAACAATGTCTACCAGCATATTTACCACCAGAACCAATAGGGCTATACATACAATAATGGCCATTACAACCGGATAGTCCCTGTTGGAGATGGAAGTCAATAAAATTCTTCCAAGTCCGGGTATACTGAATACCTGTTCAATAATGATACTTCCTGCTATCATATCTGCCAATGCCATTCCCAAAAAAGTTACAACCGGAATCAGGGCGTTTTTCAGCACATGACGATACAATACCGCTTTTGTTCTGTTTCCTCTGCTGTAAGCCGTTCTTACATAATCCAATTTAGATTCGCTGATTACGGAACTGCGCAGAAGTTTCACTGCCATTGCAGACTTTGGTAAGGCAATTGCTAACGCCGGAAAAATCAAATAGCCTACAAATCCAATGAAGTCTGTCTGATAAGATATATACCCACCCGGCGTAAATAACTTAAAAATTCTTCCACAAATCAGAGTAATCAATATACCGGAGAAAAATGGCGGGAATGCCATGATTACCTGATTAATCATATAAATAATTCGGTCAATTGCACTGCCTTCATGTCTGGCTGTATAAATTCCAAGAGGAATTGCAATCACCACCATAAAGAAAAACGCAATTGCGGTTAAGGTAATGGTAACCGGTATTTTATCCGCTACCATACTGCCAACCGGCATCCGATAACTGTAGGAAGTGCCCATGTCTCCAGTTATAAAACCAGCTGCCCATCTACCATACTGCACCAGTACCGGATCATTTAATCCCAGTTCCTGACGTAATGCCTGTGCTCTGGCAGGTGTTGCCTCTGTTCCCAGCATGGAAGTAACAGGGTCTCCTGAGATTACATGAAAAGCGAGGAAGACCACAAGCGTAACTACAAACAGCGTAACAATCATCGTAATCAGCTTTTTGCAGATATATTTCATTGCAGGTCCTCCTCGCACTTTATTACTGAGCCAATCTTAATTTGGCTACATCCTGAACATATAAGGGATAAAACTCATATCCTGTATATTTTTTATTAATGGCTACAAATTCTGGTAAATCCTGAATATATACATTTGCTGCTTCTTCTGATAAAATCCGCAGACATTCCTGATAATACTTTGTTTTCTCTGCATCATCCGTACTTGTAATTGCTTTTTCAAAAGCAGCATCATATGCTTCACTGCTGAAATTGATAAAGTTCTTGGATGAGGTTGATGTAAATCGCTCCAGTAACGAAGCGCCTGTTAAACTGGAAGCATCCACGCCTACGACGGTGGATTGGAACTGGCGATTCTGATAAACATCACTGAGCCAGCTATCCCATTCAATCAACTGAATTTGTGCATCCACGCCAATGGCTTTAAACTCTTCCACCAGTACCTGAGCCGTATCAATATGTTGCTGATAATTTGAAGGCACTGTAATGGAGAAGCTGAATCCATCTGCATATCCTGCTTCTGCAAGCAGGGCTTTCGCCTTCTCAATATCCTGATTATAAGTATCGTTCAACTCTTTCATATAATACTTGGAAAAAGCAGGGAACATACTACTTCCCAATTCTGTACCCTTGCCATCCGAAACCATCAGCATGATTTCATCGGGATCAATGGCATAACATAATGCCTGTCGTACCCGTACATCATCAAAAGGTGCCTCTGTATTATTCAGATACAAAGCCTGAACTAAATTCATCGTTCCTTCCAGTACCTCAAAGTTATCCGATAATTCCGCAGCCTGTGTGGAAGTAACCCGGGCAATCATATCAATGGAGCCGCCCTCCAAATTCATAACCAAAGAATCTGCATTGGCACATACTTTAAATGTAACGTCCTTAATATGTGCCGGTTCACCCCAATAATCATCAAATCGTTCTACGACGAAATTCTCCTGGGGAGAGCGTGAAACATATTTGTAGGGGCCTGTTCCAATTGGATTGGTGTCCGCCTGTGTATTAGCGGCAGGAATAATGGCAGTTGTCATATAAGCCAAAAATTCCGTATTGGGCTCCTTTAATGTAATCACAATTGTGCTCTCATCTGCTATGTCGACACTTTCAATATTAGAATACGCCGCTACCAGAGGTTCTCCTGCACTGGCATCGGCGCACTTATCAATCGAAAATTTAACATCCTCTGCCGTCACTGCAGTTCCATCGTGGAACTTCACGCCTTCACGTAATGTAAAGGTGTAGATTTTACCACCTTCTGACTCTTCGTATGCGCTTGCTACCGCAGGGATAAAACTACCATCGCTTGCCGGCTTAACCAGTCCTTCGAACAGGTTAAACAGCACCTCTTTAGTTCCTGCCGCCATTACTACATGGGGGTCAAGACTATCTTCTAAATCTTGAGGTATACCGATTGAAATTTGAGAAGAATTTTCCCCTTCCTTATCACCTGAGCATCCGCTCAGTGCAATAGCAAGTGTCGACAACACGAAAAGCAGAAGCAGTCTTTTTAAACCGTTTCTTTTCATGTTCTTTAATTCCTTTCTCTTTTTTAAATTCAACTATTCAGTTGTCGTTATTCCAAAACCTTCTTCAGTTCGTCCATAAATGTGTTAATATCCTTGAATTCTCTGTAAACAGAAGCAAAACGTACATAAGCAACTGCTTCCAAATCTTTCAATTTATTCATAACGAGCTCACCTATTACTCGGCTTGGAATCTCTTTTTCTTCTCTGCTGAAGATTTCAGTTTCTACTTCATCTACCAGCTGATTAATCTGATTGGCACTGATTGGCCTTTTATGACAAGCACGTAATACACCTGCTTCTATCTTAGCTCTGTCATATGTTTCACGATTATTGTCTTTCTTAATCACAATCAGGGGAATTGTCTCCACCTTCTCATAAGTTGTAAATCTCTTATCGCATTCATCACATACTCTGCGGCGTCTGATAGAATTATTATCTTCTGCCGGCCTTGAATCAATAACTCTGGTATTTTCGTGACCACAAAAAGGACATTTCATATGATTTCCCCCACTGTTTGTCTTTTACGCAATATTTGCAAATAAATCTTATAACAGCAATATTATATTCTGAATTGGGAATTATGTCAACTTTTATGCAGTCAAATAATTTTTCATGACTTTTAAGGCATTCTTCTCCAATCGCGAAACCTGCGCCTGGGATATGCCGATTAGGTCTGCTACCTCCATCTGTGTCTTTCCTTCAAAGAACCGTAAACTGATGATTTCATGTTCTCGCTCTCCCAAACGTTTCATGGCTTCGCTGAGGGATAAATGCTCCACCCAGTTTTCCTCTTTATTCTTCTTATCACTGATTTGATCCATTACATACAGCGTATCCCCTCCATCTGTAAAAATAGGTTCGTATAAGCTTATGGGATTTTGAATTGCGTCCAGTGCATACACAATATCCTCTTTGGATATACCGATTTCTGATGCAATCTCATTAATGGTGGGTTCTTTTGAATGTATGCGAGTCAGACTTTCTTTGGCATAAATCGCTTTATATGCAGTATCTTTCAACGAACGACTGACACGGATTGCATTATTGTCTCTTAAAAAGCGTCGAATTTCTCCGATAATCATGGGAACCGCATAGGTGAAAAACTTCACCTGCAAGGAAGAATCAAAATTATCAATTGCTTTGATCAATCCGATACACCCTATTTGAAATAAATCATCCACGTTTTCATTGCTGGACGAAAAACGTTTGATGACACTGAGCACCAAACGCAAATTTCCTTCTATATACTTCTGCCTTGCAGCTTCATCTCCTGTTTCGATTTGTGCAAATAATTTCTCCTTCTCCTCTGCTTTTAACAAAGGTAATTTAGCTGTATTAACTCCACATATCTCTACCTTGCCTTGCGCCATTTCTGTTTTCCTCCTGCTGTCTTTGTACTAAAAATCATGCACAGAAAGCTGGGAAAATATTCATGGTTCAGGTACCGTTTTTTTGAATCAACATATAATAAAGCATACAATAACAATCTCGTGTAGTAAGGTGGTATTCATATGCTCTTTTCCGACCTAAAATGTAAGGATGTCATTAATCGTCATAATTGCCAAAAGCTAGGCCGCATTTCCGATATAGAATTTGATGAATGCAGCGGTCAGATTTGTAAGGTTTTGATTCCTTGCGGAAACAAATTCTTGAATTTTCTGAATTCCGAACCTGACTACTGCATTCCCTACAGAGACATTAAACAGATAGGACCTGATATTATTATTGTTGACCTTAAATGCTAATAACTGTCTCTGATTAACTCTTTTTTCAGCCGTTTCATAATCTTTTTCTCCAGTCTGGATATATAGGATTGGGAGATACCAAGCAGTTCTGCGACCTCTTTTTGTGTCATTTCACGGTCTCGTCTGCTCCCCAGTCCAAACCGCAAGTGAATAATGGTCTTTTCCCGTTCCGATAATTTATCGATTGCTTTCATTAAAAGCTTTCGTTCCACTTCATTTTCAATATCTCGATAGATGACATCTTCATCTGTTCCAAGAATATCCGACAACAACAGCTCATTTCCATCCCAGTCTACATTGAGCGGCTCATCTATGGATACTTCCAACTTGGTTTTATTATTGCGTCGTAAATACATTAATATTTCATTTTCGATGCGCCTGGAAGCATAGGTGGCCAGCTTGATGTTTTTATCCGGGTTGAATGTATTAATTGATTTTATTAACCCAATGGTTCCAATCGAGATTAAATCCTCTACCCCTACCCCTGTATTGTCAAATTTCTTAGCAATATAAACCACCAGTCTTAGATTGTGTTCAATCAAAATTGATTTAGCTTCATCCTCATATTCCGTACCCAAATCGCTGATCACAGCATTTTCTTTATCTGATTCCAAAGGTGCCGGAAGCACCTCCGTCCCACCTATGTAATGAACGTCCCCTTGTCGTGTCAACAAAAAATTAGGTTCCCGACGATATAATTTAAACTGTAGTTTCCCCGGAATTGCTACCTTAAAAACCATTCTTAATTCCTCCTTCAAGTAATATAATTTCTGTTTTATAGAGACAATTCAGGTGGCAAAATCATCTGATATTGTCCTTCCAAAGATACGTCTTCGGTAGATATGGCAATAATGACTTTCTCATACCGAACCCCTTTTACTTCCATCTCCCCTATTTCATACCCTTCCAATGTTCCACTTTTCTTACCGATACTATGAAAAGGAATCACCTTATACTTTTCAGCCTTTTGCCATTTGCTCATATGCGCCCATTCCTTACGTGACAGAATTGCCACCGGTTTCTGACTAATTGGTTCTCTCAGTCGATTTCCGGTATCAATCAACGCGCGCAGACTCATGGGACCGTTATCGCCCGGTAGTATCACCTGGCAAATAGGATTTTTATTTTTATTTTCTAAAAATTT
>CAZNAP010000013.1:17684-41775 GCA_964571145.1 uncultured Lachnospiraceae bacterium
AAAAATTTAGTATCAAGATACTTTCAATGTAAACAGCACGCTCACCTCCTGCTCTTTCGTAGGGCTTCAGAATGACCCTTAACCTTTTTTAATTATAAACATTAATTCCTTCATAATTTGTCAAACCATTGTCCAAAGTCGTGTCAGTCATCGTAAAAAAGTGACAAAAAAACACAGCCGACAAAGCATCGACTGTGTAGAGTATTTTTATATATAATTGTTTTTTACTTCTAATTTTTTACTTCTTCTGAAGGAAATCCGGTATTTTCAAAGGCTTGTCCGCTACATTACTTCTGATATCTCCGGGATTTGTAATTCCACTAACCGGTCTGCGCGGTATGGTATTATTCGGTGTTGCGCTTCCGGGAATTACATTAATTCCTTCGGTATTCATATTTGCTGTACCCGTAGGTCTGAAATTAATATTTGGTGTCACCGGTTTTACATACTTATTGGAAAACGTATTGTTGTATGTAGACATGGGCTTCGCTGAAGGAATTGTTGCATCCTCCAATCCGGTAGCAATTACTGTAATCGTACAGCTGTCAGCAACAGAAGTGTCATACATAGCACCAAAGATAATATTTACATTGTCTCCTGCCAGTTCCTGTACATAACTTGCTGCATCATTTGCATCACTTAAGGAAATATCACCGGAAACATTAATAATCACATGTGTAGCACCGGAAATAGTTGTTTCAAGCAACGGACTTTCCACTGCCATCTTAACTGCTTCACTGGCTTTATCATCACCTTTACCAGTTCCGATACCGATATGTGCAATTCCTTTGTCTTTCATAACAGTTTGTACATCTGCGAAATCCAGATTAATCACAGCAGGAACATTAATCAAATCCGTAATACCCTGTACTGCCTGCTGAAGTACTTCATCCGCTTTCTTCAGTGCATCCGGCATGGTTGTCCTTCTGTCTACAATTTCAAGTAGTTTGTCATTGGGAATGACAATTAAGGTATCTACATGATCTCTAATTTTCTCAATTCCGCTGATTGCATTAATCATACGGGCTTTTGCTTCAAAACGAAAAGGTTTTGTTACAACGCCAACGGTCAAAATGCCCATTTCTTTAGCCAGCTGTGCTACCACCGGTGCTGCACCTGTTCCAGTACCGCCACCCATACCACAGGTAACAAAAACCATGTCAGCTCCCTTTAAGGTTGCTGCAATTTCTTCACTGCTTTCTTCTGCGGCTTTTTCGCCGATTTCAGGCTTCGCTCCTGCTCCCAGACCTTTGGTAAGCTTCTCACCTATCTGTAACAGTGTAGGAGCTTTACACAACTGTAATGCCTGTCTATCTGTGTTAATTCCTATAAAATCAACACCTGTAATACTTTCGTCAATCATTCTATTTACAGCATTATTACCTGCACCGCCTACACCAACTACAATGATTTTAGCAGCAGACTCAGCATCGTTTGTCTTGATCTCCAGCAAGGGTAATTCCTCCTTATACTTCCGAATAAACTCATATAACTTATCATATAATTTTTTCTATGATTTATCAACTATTAATTTTTATTTTTTTAGGAAACTTGTACCAGTTATTCCTCTTTGTCCGGTTCAAAAGCAATATTCTTTTTGTCTTCCGTGTAATTCTCCATGCGTAGTGTTCCGCTCATTCCTTCCAACTGAGGCAGCATGTACTGCAGTTCCATAATCTTCTCATCTAAATCCTCCGGGGATCCCAATGCAACCTTTACATCCCCGAAATAAAGCGTCAAGGTATTATCTATTCCAAAATAAATGCGGTCAATTCTCAGTTCATGTTTATTGACAAGCTGAGTGATATTCAGAATAGATGTAAATATGGCTTCATCTTCTACCGGAAGAGGTTCATAAAGTACTACATGGTCGAAGCTTAACCCTGTAACAAGCGGAATACCCGGTGTTTTTTGTAAAGAAGTCTCAACAACAATTCCGTCTTTATCAAAATACATATACCGTTCCAAATATTCAACATAGCCTGCCAGCGCCTTCTCATACACTTCTATTTTAATGGTATGTGGATCCAGTACTGCCACATCCATCTTGGCCACGAATGGTACATCCTCAATACTCTTGTCCTTATATTTCCATGATAGAAGAAGGGAATTATTTCCATAACGCCCTTCCAATACCATATCAATAATTTCCTCATTTGTATAATGTACATTTCCTTCTACATAGACCGTGGTTACTTCATAATTCTTAATCACGTAAATATAGGCACCCAAAATCCCCAGAAGAAACAGTGCTACCATTGCGCCTATTACGAAAAGGCTTTTATGATTTGAAAATCTATTCAGTTTCTTCGTTTTTCTCTTCTTTTTAGCTCTCTTCTTTGACATGTACCCTTTACCCGGCCTGAATATTTACGCCAAGATTAGAATAATCCCTGCAAATATCTTCATAGCCCCGTTCTATATAATGTCGGTTCTTGACTACCGTTTCTCCAAGTGCCATACAGCCTGCAATGACTAACGCTGCGCCGCCTCGTAATTCCTGGGCTTCCACCTGGCAGCCAAGTAAACTATCCACACCCCTGATTATTGCTTTATTTTGATTCAGTAATTCTATATCTGCACCCATTTTCACAAGTTGCTCTACCACATGAAAGCGATCTTCAAAGATTGTCTCTTCCAATATGCTGATTCCTCTCGCCGTAGTCAAAGCCGCCAGACAAGGAGATTGTAAGTCTGTGGGAAATCCCGGAAAAATCTCTGTTTTCAAATGACCAATCGGATTTTTCCACGCATCTGCAATAATCGTTAGCCCTTCATTTTCATAAATAATTTCCGCCCCCATATCTGCTGCGACTCTTAACACACTTTTCATCTGTGCAACAGGGGCGTCTTCCAGAAAAATGTGTCCTCCGGCACCAATAACACTCATGACATAAGTGCCTGCCACAATGCGATCCGGTGGAATCCGGAAATGAATTCCATGTAGCTTATGTCCGCCCTGTACTAAAATCACTGAACTTCCGATTCCTTCTATCACGGCGCCTGCTTCTCTTAAAAATTCACACAAGGATACTATTTCCGGCTCCTTCGCTGCATTTTGAAGTACGGTTACACCTCTTGCCATGACTGCGGCGAGTAAAATGTTTTCTGTTGCGCCAACACTGGATACTGCAAGATTAATCACTGTGCCTTCCAATGATTTGGTCTTCGCTGTGAAGCTGTCCGCCCTTTCATAGACTTCTACGCCCATTTTCCCCAGTGCACTCAAATGAAAATCAATGGGGCGTCTCCCAATTACGCAGCCCCCGGGATAAGCCATGGTAACCTCTCCCATTCGTCCCAGCATCGCTCCAAGCAGCATGATGGACGAGCGCATTCCCGTTACCTGTTCTCCTGACATAGCATCCTGTGAAACATTTCTGGCATCAATCACCAGTGTATGATTGTTTCTGTTTACTTTGCAGCCAATGCCCTCCAGCAGTTCCTGCATATGATGTACATCTGATATATTAGGACAGTTCTCCAGAATGCAGATATCTTCTATCAAAAGTGCAGCTGCCATTATGGGCAGCACTGCATTTTTGGAACCTTGTATTTTTGTCTCACCATATAGCGCGTTTCCTCCTCTTATATGAATAGCATCCAATTTTCCACCTCTGTTTTCGGTTTAAAAGTAAGACCTATTCTACTATATGAAAAAGAGGAGTTTCCGAATCTTGTACTACAAGTCTTTTAGTACGATTCCTTTGCCTACACTTAAAACAATTCCAATTTCTGCCAATAAAAACAAAACGGAAGTACCGCCATAACTGATAAAAGGAAGCGAGATTCCTGTATTGGGTATTGTATTGGTTACAACCGCCACATTCAAAATAACCTGAATTGCAATATGCCCCAATACACCCACCACCAACAAGGCTCCGAATAAATCAGGTGCATTATTAGCAATTACCATAAACCTCCAAATCAGCAAAAGGAACATAAGTAAAATCGCTATTGCTCCAAATAATCCAAGTTCTTCACAAATGATGGAAAATATCATATCGTTTTGGGCCTCAGGAATAAAACCAAGCTTCTGCATACTCTGCCCCAGGCCTTTGCCCAAAATACCACCTGAACCGATGGCATACAAAGCCTGTAATGTTTGAAATCCCTTGTCGCTTGGGTCTGATTCGGGATCCAGCCAAGCTAAAATTCGATTTCCACGGAATCCAATATCGCTATCTTCCGGTGCATTAACAATCACTAAAATCACCAGAGCAGCTACAGCCGCTACCGCCAGTGCCATCAGAACAAATCGTTTATAATCGGGGCAGGCTACAAATAGCATTAAAATTGCAATTCCAAAAACAATAATGGCAGAACTTAAATTATCGGTAATTTTCCATATCATGATACTGATTGGCGTCGGAATCGCCAAAATAAACAAAAAACCTTTGTTGGTACTGACTTTTTTCCCCATTCGGCAAATCAAACTGGCCAGACACAAGATCATGCCCAGCTTGGCGACTTCAGCCGGCTGAATGGAAATACCTGCTACATTTAACCACCTTTTCGCACCATTTGCTTCTATACCAAAAGGAATAATCAGTAAAATCATGACTATAGAAGTAAGATATCCCAGCAAAGCAAACTTTTCCCAGAAATGATAGGGAATATTGGCCACCACAAGCATGGCTGCCAAACCAAGAATGGTAGCACCTATCTGCTTTTTCAGGTAGAAGGCAGAGTCCCCGAATTTCAGGTTTCCGTCATAAGAGCTGGAAGAATACAGCATAACCAGTCCAAAGCCCAGTAAAAACAAAATGATAAAGAGCAGTGTATAATCAAAGAATGCTTCACCGTGTTTCTTTGATGTTTTTGGTTGAATACTTCCGTTTCTTCTTTCTTCCACGGTCCTAAGCTCCAATCTTCTCCACTAATTCTTTGAACTGTCGGCCTCGCACCTCATAATTGGGGAACATGCCCCAACTTGCGCAAGCAGGTGATAACAATACAGCATCTCCGGGTTTGGCCTGCGATGTACAAATTGAGAAGGCTTCTTCTAAGCTGTCTGCCAAAATAATATTGTCTACTCCATGTTCCCTTGCACAAGCCGCAATCTTGTCTCGCGTCTGCCCGATTAATACAAGTGCTTTCACTTTATGATCAAATGCTTCAATCCATTCATCATATTCACTACCCTTATCATAGCCGCCTGCAATTAAAAGCGTTGGTTTAGACATCGCTTTAATTCCTTGAATCGCAGCATCCGGATTGGTACCTTTGGAGTCATTATAGTAATCCACTCCTTTTTTAGTGGCTACAAATTCGATTCTATGTTCCACGGCTTGAAATTCCCGTATGGTCTTCAATATCAGTTCCATGGGTACCTTCATTGCATAACCGATTGCAATTGCCGCCATTACATTTTCAACATTGCACATGCCAACTAAATTCATATCATGAATGTTCATCAATCTTTTGGCAACCCCGCCATCAATTTCCGCTGTTGCCATATAAATATCCTCGCCTTGTAAAAATACGCCTTCCTGCAGTACTCTTGCAGACGAGAAATAAATCACTTTGGCATGACATCTTTCGCCAAATGCTTTGGTATATTCGTTCTCATAATTCAGTACGCAGGTATCCTGTTTCGTCTGATTCATGGAAACAACTTCTTTGGTCTGTACATAACATTCCATTGTATGATGCCGATTCAAATGATCCGGTGTGATATTCAGAATTGCTGACACCTTGGGATGAAAACGGTGTATTGTTTCCAGTTGAAAACTGCTGATTTCTGCCACAGTAACCGAATCTGCCTCTGTTTCGCAAGCAATATCCGTATACGGATTGCCAATATTGCCCACCACAAATACTGATTTATAGTACGCATCCATAATCTGACCGACTAAAGTAGTTGTGGTCGTCTTTCCATTGGTTCCGGTTATGGCAATGACACTTCCTTTTTCAAATGCATATGCCAGTTCAATCTCTCCCCATATGGGAATCGAACGTTCTCTGTATTCTTTCAACATAGGAGCATCAATGGGAACGCCCGGACTTAATACAATGAGAGAAATCTCTTTCTTTTCTTTTTGAGGTACCTCTCCGAGTACTACTTCCAAATCTGGTATATCGCCTGCACTCTTTTTAATGGCTTCTTTATCTAAATTCACATTATCATCATATAAAACAGGGATTGCACCCGCTTTTCCAAGTAGTTTCGCTGCACCTATTCCACTTTTGCCGGTGCCAACCACCAGTACCTTATGATCTACCAATTCCAAAATACCTCCTTAAGAAATTCCCGAAAGGGCAAATACGCATAGAATTGCTGTTACAATCGAAAAAACAGCCACTACTTTCGTTTCCTTCCATCCGCATAACTCAAAATGATGATGGAGTGGCGCCATTTTAAAGAATCTCTTTCCTCCGCTCATTTTATAATATATTACCTGTATCACTACAGACAGTACCTCTACAACATAAATAAATCCCACAATGGGCAAAAACAGCGGCATCTGAAGTACATATGCGCATGCTGCTATAAATCCTCCAAGTGCCAGTGAACCTGTATCTCCCATAAACACACTGGCCGGATGTACGTTAAACAACAAAAATCCAAGCAGTGCACCGGTAACTGCACATATGACAGGTGCAATTCCTGTCCCTGTACCTATGGCACATACTAAAAAGAAGATTGCCACCATAATTGTGACACTGCATGCCAGACCGTCCAGTCCATCTGTAAAATTAGCTCCGTTTGCCGTTCCTGTCACTATAATAAACATAACCGGTATATTCAGCCAGCCAAAATCCACATAATAGCCATGCACAAACGGTATACGCATAGCCAGTGGTATATCCGTCAGCAAATATAAATAACCTGCGAACAAACCTGCTACCAATAGCTGAAAAAACATTTTTTGCCTCGGTGTCAGTCCCATGGAGCGCTTTAATACAATTTTCAGAAAATCATCCAGAAATCCCACCAGCCCAAAGCCCAGTGTTAAAAATAATACCGGTATTATTTCGGGATACCGCTTTACATAGAAAAGGGAGGTAACTGTCACGCTCACAAGTATCAAAATCCCACCCATGGTAGGTGTCCCCGATTTCTTTAAATGTGTATTCGGTCCATCCTCTCTGACATTCTGCCCAACCTTCAATTTTCTCAATAAAGGTATAAATATTGGTCCTAAAACGGCACTTAGGCCGAATGAAATTAATATCGGCATCAGTAAATCATTACCTGTCATGTTCTGCACCTCTCAATTATAATCCATTTCCCCCAAATAAGGAAGAATATTTTCAAAAAGCTGCCTTACCACCGGTGCCGCAACCTGCCCTCCGTAATAGATTCCCTGAGGATTATGGATGACTGCTAATGCCAGCACTTGTGGGTTATCTGCCGGTGCAAAACCTATAAATGATGCTATATATTTTCCACTTCCCCTTGGAAGTGTCTGACTGATGGCTGTCTTCCCTCCAACTCTTGCGCCTTCCACATAACCGTTCTTACCGGTTCCTTCTGCTACCACTTGTTCCAATATTTCACGCTACGTTGCCGATGTTTCTGCCGACACAATCGATTCTTCCACAGGGTATGAAAATTTCGTTATTTCTGTTCCTTCCGGGTTGGCGCTCATTACCCCAAAATGTGGTGTTACTCTTTTACCTCCGTTAATTAACGCTGACGCTGTTGCTGCCAACTGAACCGGTGTGATTTGAAATGATTGTCCGAAAGATACGGTCGCCAGTTCTACTGCCTTCATATCTTCCATTTTATGCATAATCGTTCCGGCTTCCCCCCGGGAGATCAATACCCGTTTTCCGAAGAAGTCCAAACTGCTTAAAATATCGATAGTAATTCTCTACCCCTAAACGTAGTCCGACTGTGATAAATACCGGATTGCAGGAGTTCATTGTACCTTCCACAAAATTCTCAGAACCATGCCCTGTGGTCTTGTGGCATCGGATACGACGGTCTTCTACCATAATGAAGCCTGGACAACTAAATCGGTCTTCCTTAGTGACCACTCCGACTTCCAAACCGGCAGCGGCTGTAATAATTTTAAAAGTAGAACCGGGTTCATACGTGTCATTGATGCATCCATTTCTCCAAATCCGATTCAGAAGTTCCTGCTCTTTCTCCATAGTGAGTCCTTCTGAATCTACTGTTTCGGGCAGTTCATATGGTTCATTCAAATTAAACTCCGGCACATCCACCATAGCCAGAATCTCACCGTTTTGTGGGTTCATAACCAAAATGGATACTCTTTCAGCCTGTTTGGTTTCCATGACCTGCTTAGCAAGCTGAGTCGCATAGCTTTAAATGTTCATATCCATACTGATATGCAAATCATTACCGGCAACCGGCTCTATTCGCTCTTCTCCGGCTTTCTCAATCTCTATGCCACGTGCATCTGTAATCGTCAGAATCTGACCTGCGCTACCCTTCAAATATTCCTCATACTTCACTTCCAGCCCGATAATCCCTTGATTATCACCTCCGGTGAAGCCCAAAACTTTAGATGCAATTTCATCATATGGATAATATCGTTTATAATCTTCATCCACCTTTACACCGGTCAGATTATAAGTTCTGATTGTATCGCCTTTTTCTTTGTCTACATTACTCTTAATTCTCTCAATAGAAGAACGCTTTTCAACCCTTTTTCGTACATATTCTTCGGAAAGTTACAGTTCTTTAGAAAGCACCTTAATAATTTGTTCCGGATCTTCAATTTGATTATGTATCACAGAAACCGTACAAACCGTTCTGTTATCAGCTATAATTGTACCATTTGCATCCAGTATTCTTCCTCGCGCTGCCTTAATATCACGTTCTCTTTCATGTAGTGTTTGGGCTTTCTCTGAATAGTATTCCGAGCAAAAAATCATCAGATAGACCAATCTGCCACTTAATATCATGATGAGCGACATACAGATAAAAAAGACTGATACAATCTTTTTACGATTGCTTGTTTTGTTTTTCAGCATAGAAACCTCATAGAAAAGGTATTAATATAATCTATTACCCTATCTATGAGGTTATTCCCTCACTGCTTGTTCTCTTATGTAATGTTCTTATTCTGTCTCTTTGGGTTCCTCAGGCTCCGATGTACTCCCATCACCCGTTCCTACCACACCACCATCAAAGCTGCCACCTAAAACTGCTCCGGTCTGTGGATCCACATAGGCACCTGTTGTTGGGTCTACAGCATACCCTGTGGCCGGGTCAATAGGAAAAGTCTTCCAGATTTCCTCTTTTACTTCGCCTTCTCCTGCATTTTCACCCTCGGTTCCAGTGTTTTCGCCTGCATTTTCTCCGGTGTTTTCACCCTCTTCACCAGTCGTTTCTTCTCCGGTTGTCTCTTCTGTTACAGGTGGTGTCATAATTTCGATTTGGAGGGCTTCCAATTCAGCTCTCTCCGTATCTGATAATTCTTCTGTCATGAAAATACCCATATAAGGCAGCACTTCTGTTAAAATACTTCTTACGATTCTGGTTGCATACTTGGCATCATCCATGATTGCTCCTGGTACATTAGGTCTGTCCACTACCACATAGATCGCAATCTGTGGATCATCTGCCGGTGCATATCCCAAAAAAGACACGACATATTCATTATTCTTTCTGGGCAGTGTTTCTGCTGTTCCTGTCTTTCCGCCAATCATATAGCCTGCAGGTCTGGCCGTTTTACCCGTGCCGTTTTCGCCGGAAACAACCAGATTACACATATCACGAATGGTAGCCGATGTGGTACCTGAAACAGTTTGACGTAAAACTCTGGGTTCAATATTTTGCACAGTAGCTCCTGAAGAACTGACAATCTTTTTCACCATATGCGGTTCGTAATAATAGCCGCCGTTAATCAAGGAACTAAAACCGGATATCATCTGTATCATGGTCGCATTATAGGTTTGTCCAAAACTGTTGGTAGCTAAGTCCGTAGGCCCCATATTATCTTTTGTATAAATCAAGCTGGCAGTTCTAGCCTCTCCTGCCAAATCAATATTGGTTTTCAATCCCATATTAAATATATGCTGGAACTTCGTAAAATTATCAATTCCGGTAGCCATTGCCACACGCATCATACAAACGTTACAAGAACGCTCAATTCCCTGTGCTACAGTCAGCACCCCGTCACCGTAGGTATTATGGCAGGAAATCTCATGGTCGCCCACCTTCAGCATACCTTCGCAATTATAGCTTTCATTTCCTGTAATGCATCCGCTTTCAATTCCGGCAGCTACAGTAAATGGCTTTGATACAGAACCCGGTTCATAAGTATCGTTAATACAAAAGTTCTTCCATAGGGCATTCAAATTCTGATAAAGTACATCTCCGTCCAACGTACCAACATTGGTTTCATTAATATATTCCTCGGTTTTTTTACCTTCTGCATCTAAAAGACGCATACCAAGCAAGGCATCTGTATTTCTGGTGTCATTTAGGTTAAAGCCCGGATAACTGGCCATAGCCAGAATTTCTCCTGTATTCACATCCATAATGATACAGCCCGAGTTATTGGCACCGTTACCCTCATGTGCATTTCCCTGATATTCATCGTTAAATTTCTTGAGATGTTTTTCAACAATAGCTTGGACATTGGCATCAATTGTAGTAACAATGGTATTGCCGTCCTCTGCCGGTATGGTAGTTCTTTCCAGATTTGCATCTGCATTTAAATAACCGTATTCACGCCCATTGGTTCCTGACAAAGTTGTATTATAGTATTCTTCCAACCCATAAGAACCTGTATTATCTGATGTTGTAAAGCCAATCACATCACATGCCAACGTATTCCCCTGATAAATTCTCTTGTATTCCTCTTCAAACCAAACCCCTTTAACTAAAGAGCCTTCCGCACTTTGTAATTCCTTGAAATGTTCAATTTGCTCATACGATAAACGCTTAGCCAAAACATAATACCGTGATGTTTCCTTATTATTTTCGATATATGTACAAATTTCAGTACTATTCAAACCAAATTCTGTACTGAGGGCATCTAAAGTAGGTTGCAAATAATCCTCTTTTTCAGCTACGGCATAGGCATCCAAAACCACATTATAGACCTTCTCGCTGGCAGCAAGTATGCTCCCATTAGTATCCAAAATGGAGCCTCTTTTACATGGAATCGTTATGCTATCGTATCTTTGCTGCGACAATACCTGCTTCTTGTACCGCTCACCGTTATCTCTGGTAATCGCATACAGCCGATAAGTTAATCCCACAAAAGCCAGTAGTATTGTTAAGACTAATACCACCAGCTTTTTTTGCATTTTTTTTGTAAACATATTTTCTTTTTTCTTGTTATCCAATCTTACACCTGCTTTAATCCGGGAGTTTACCCGTTTGTCTTACATAATCACTACCTTCTCCTTGAAAAGTAATGATTTGTCCTTCTTCTGCATAGCACATTCCTAATTCCTGAATGGCAATTCTTTTCACTTCATCAAGATTTACATTACTTGTTATTCTACTATAATTTTCGTCATTTGCAAGCTTTAAATCGTTTAACTGACTTTCCAAACTTGAAATATGCTTAATACTGCTGGTAATATCAGATTGCAAGGTAATGTATCCAACAAGAATAAATCCTGCCACTACCAATGCTGCGGCCAAAAATAACACATATCCAACATTCATGTATAAAGCACGATCCCTGTTGCGCTGAATTCTGGTATCGACTCTGCGAAGCGGTATCGGTCTTTCGTTCGGTAATGGCCTTGCCACTTGAGCAGCTACATTGCCACGTACATAAACGCTGTTTCTGTATGTAGTTCTTCTTCTTTCTCTTTCATAAGCTGCCATTTTGTTGATCCCCTCATCTGGTTACTTTTTTAATTAAATAGATTTCTCAAATATGCGAAGTTTCGCACTTTTTGCTCTTGAATTTATTTCCATTTCTTCTTCACTCGGCAAAATTGGTTTGCCGGTTACTACTTTTCCCTGACTTACTTGTCCACACACGCATATCGGAAAAGAAGGTGGGCAGGTACAAGGATTTGCTGCCTGGCGGAATGCCGTCTTGACAATTCTGTCTTCCAGTGAGTGAAAGGTAATGATGCAAAGCCTTCCTCCCGGGTTTAGTAAATCTATTAATTCCACCAAAGAATCTTTCAAAACTTCCAATTCTTTGTTGCATTCAATTCTAATTGCCTGAAAAGTACGTTTGGAGGGATGTCCTCCTTCTGCCCGCATCTTGGCAGGAATCGCTGCCTTGATGATTTCGTTTAACTCGCCTGTGGTTTCTATGGGTTTCTCAGTTCTGGCTCTGACGATATGCTTCGCAATATTCTTAGCAAATTTGTCTTCCCCATAATCCCTAATGACTCTGAATAACTCCATTTCACCATAATTGTTTATGATTTCTCTGGCTGACAATGTCTGTCTTCTATCCATTCTCATATCCAGTGGTGTATCGTATCGGTAAGAAAAACCTCTCTCTTGTGTATCCAGCTGATAGGAAGATACGCCCAAATCCAACATCATCCCGTCTATTTGTGTGATTCCAATCAAGCCAAGTGCTGCTTTGGTGTTCCGGTAGTTATCTCTGATAATGGTAACCTTGTCCCCAAATTCTAAGAGATGCTCGCTTGCTGCTGTAATTGCAGCTTCATCTTGATCAATTCCGATTAGTCTTCCTTTTGATCCCAACCTGGAGGCAATTTCATAAGAATGTCCACCGCCGCCCAGTGTACCGTCCACATAGATTCCGTCCGGTCTAATCTGCAGTCCTTCTATTGTTTCTTTAAGCAATACAGATGTATGTGCAAATTCCAGATTCGCCATGGTCGCTCCTTACTATATGCCAATTCCCAGTTCTATCATATGTCTGGAAATATCGTCCATATCCTGATAGGAAACCGTACCATCCCATCTTTCCTTGCTCCAGATTTCAATTCTGCTTCCTACTCCGACCAGCACTACATCTTTGGTAATTTCTGCAAATTCTCTTAAAACTGCCGGAAGTAAAATTCTGCCTTGCTTGTCTACTTCCACGCTGGCTGCACCTGCCAGGAAAAAACGTGCAAATTGTCTTGCCTCTTTATCTATCATTGGTAAGGAATGCAGCTTCTCTTCGAAGTTTTGCCACTCGGGATCGTTGTATCCGAAAAGGCACCCATCCATTCCCTTTGTAATCACAAATTCATCGCCCAGTACCTCACGAAATTTGGAAGGAATAATCAGTCTACCCTTGGCATCTATTGTATGGTTGTATTCCCCCATAAACATATGCATTCCACCACTTTCTACCACTTGTATAACACTTTGTACCACTTTCCACCACTTTTAAGTACATTCTAATACATTTTTAAGGTGAAAGCAAGCAAAAAAAACGCCCTGCCGATGCCGGCAAGGCGCAAATTTACTGGGTGTTTCACATTTTTACTATATGTTGTGTTTGTCAATAGTTGTTAACTAAATATAGTACATTTTCTTTATTAATAAATTTTTTCTGTTTTAGATTTTTTATTTTTTTGATTATTTTTTTTTGACTTTTCTTACTTTTTGACTTTTATTTACTTTTTGACTCTTATTTATACTTTCTGTTTTTACCTGTTATTCTTAATCTCATTACGATATCTAAGCCTACTGCTCCTACCAATAAAGCGATTGCAAGCATCTGTGATACCGGCAATTGTGTGCCCGGAATAAAAAGCTGATCGGTTCGGATTCCTTCAATCCATGCTCTTCCAAGACTATAACCAGCCAAGTATAATAACGTAATCTCACCTTCAAACTTCTTATGCTTCCAGTAAATAATGAGGAATTCCAATACCGCCAAATTCCATAGACTCTCATATAAAAATGTGGGGTGAACTTGAATATAATTAACGCCCTCTGCCATATGGGCAGCAATTGATTCAGAGATATCTCCTGCCCTGACAGCATCCACCGGTAATCTCATGGCAAATACATTATTCGTATACTCGCCAAATACTTCTCGGTTCGTAAAATTGCCCCACCTGCCGATTGCCTGTCCCAGCACCAATCCCAGAACCCCTGTATCTGCCATAACAAGAGCACTTTGCTTCTTCCTACGAGCATAAATAAACAGCGTAATAAATGCAGCAATAATGCCGCCATAAATCGCCATACCGCCTTTTCGGATATTCAAAATCGACAACAAGTCACCTCTATATTGGTCCCACCGAAAAATCACATAATAAATTCTGGCTCCGATTACAGAAAAAAGTACAGCATAAATAGAAAAATCCCAATACAAATCGGGATTTTGTCCGGTTTTCTTGGCCCAGCCGGCAACCAAAAACATCCCTGCCAGTATACCCAGACCAATCAGTACGCCATATAATGCAATTTCAAAGCCCATGATTTCAAAGCTTTTCGGTACATTTCTTAAGTAAATACCTAAATTAGGAAAAGCAATATCGCCTATGCCCATACAGTACCTCTACACATTCCTGCCTATTTATTTCTATTCTACACATTAAATCTAAATAAGATTACATCGCCGTCTTTGACTACATATTCCTTGCCTTCCATTCCAACCATCCCTTTTTCTCGGGCAGCTGCAAGGGAACCTTGTTCCAGTAAATTCTTATAGTTAACAACCTCTGCCTTAATAAAGCCTCTTTCAAAATCGGTATGAATCTTGCCGGCTGCCTGAGGTGCTTTCGTTCCCAGCTTAATAGTCCAAGCTCTGGTTTCGTCTTCTCCTGCTGTCAAGAAGCTGTGGAGGCCAAGAATACGATAGCTTGCCTTAATCAGCTTCTCCAATCCCGATTCGGTAAGACCTAAATCTTCCAAGAATAAGGATTTCTCTTCATCATCTAATTCGGATATTTCCTGCTCTATTTGTGCACAGATTGCAAATACTTCGCCACCATTTTGGGCTGCAAATTCACGTACGGCTGTTACGCCTGCGTTATTTGCACCGTCATCAGCCAAATCCTCTTCGCCTACGTTAGCTGCAAAAATAACAGGCTTATAGGTCAATAAATTATAAGAAATTAAAAGTGCCAATTCATCTTCATCGTCTGTTTCATAAGTAATTGCCAGCTTGCCGTCTTCCAAATGTGCTTTTAAAGCTTCCAAAAGTGCTGCTTCTTTGGCAAGAGACTTGTCCATTCTAGCTGCCTTGCCGGTTTTAGCGATTCTACGTTCCAGTATTTCCAAATCAGAGAAAATCAATTCCAGATTAATCGTTTCAATATCACGAATTGGATTCACTGAACCATCTACGTGAATGACATTCGGATCTTCAAAGCAGCGTACTACGTGTACAATTGCGTCTACTTCTCTAATATTGCCAAGAAATTGATTTCCTAAACCTTCTCCCTTAGAAGCACCCTTCACAAGTCCTGCTATATCCACAAATTCAATTACTGCCGGGGTCACCTTCTTGGAATGATACATATCCCCCAATAATTTCAATCGTTCATCCGGTACTGCTACGATTCCCACATTGGGGTCTATGGTACAAAATGGGTAATTGGCAGATTCTGCCCCCGCCTTCGTAAGCGAATTGAATAAAGTACTTTTTCCTACATTGGGTAATCCCACGATACCTAATTTCATGTTATGTAAACCTCCTAATATTTCTTCCTGTTTTTCAATTCATCATATAAAAGTACATAGTTGTCATATCGCACCTTGCTGATTTGACCTGCTGCCAGTGCTGACTTAATACCGCAAATCGGCTCGCTGATATGTGCACAGCCACCAAAACGGCAATCCTTTTCATAAGGTGTAAATTCCGGATAGTATTGCTGCAGTTCTTCTTTCTCTATTTCCTGAAGGCTTAGTGATGTAAACCCGGGTGTATCCATGATAAAGGTATCTTCATCTAAAGCAAAAAGCTCTGCATGCCGCGTGGTATGCTTGCCTCTTTCTATTTTACGACTAATTTCCCCTGTTTCCATATGTGCATTTGGATATAAGGCATTGATAATCGTAGACTTGCCCACCCCGCTGGGACCGGCAACCACTGTAGTCTTGCCTTTTAAACAAGTTCGAATCTCTTCCATTCCTTCCTGCATGGTTCCGCTTACAAACAGTACCTTACATCCACAGACCCTATAAGCAGTCTCCAGTTCCTGCTGTTCCTGCTCACTGGCTATATCCTTCTTATTAAAGCATACGACAGAAGGAATGTTTTGCTGTTCCATGGTAATCAGGAATCTGTCCAATAAATTATAATTGGGATTTGGCTTCACAATCGCGAAAATAACCAGTGCCTGATCAATATTTGCTGAAGCAGGTCTGATTAACGCATTACTTCTGGGCAATATTCTAATAATGTTGCCCAGAAGAAGCTCTTCATCCGTAAATTCAATTTCTACATTATCTCCTACAAGAGGCTTTATACCGTCTTTTCGGAAAATCCCTTTGGCTTTACATTCTACTAATCCTCTAGAACAGAATACATAATAAAAGCCTGCAATCCCTTTAATGATTTTTCCCTGCATAAAAATCCTATTCTGCAACAAACTGTACGGGGCGACGTACTTCCTTTGACTCTGTTGTACCCTCTATGGTGCTGACTGTACCGTCCTCATTTGTTACATTGGTGGTTTCAGCTGTATTGACATACTGGTATAAAATATACCCTGTCTGTATCTTGATTCCTGTAATATTCTGCTGTTGAATCGGAAAAGAATTGGTCTGCGTGCTAAACAGCTGTGTTCCGTCATCCGCCATTAACGTTACTGTTACCATGGTTCCCGACTTGTAATTCGGATCTTCCTCAGCTGTGGGAGCCGCAATACCTTCCACGTATTTATAGGTTGCCTGAATCGGTCCTAAGCTGATACTAACATCTACCGGTGTCTTCTCATTCACATAGGAGCCTACCGAATAACTCTGGTAGCAAACCAATCCTGATAATGCCGCGTCCTCGTTATTCACCTCGGAAACAACACCCATTTGCAGTCCTGCTTCTACCAAAAGAGCCATTGCCTCGGATTCATCTTTACCAATCAAATCCGGTACCCTGACTTTGGCAAATTCAGGTCCTTGACTGATTTGAATCGTAACTGAGGTGCCAGAAGGTGCTTTCGAACCTCCCTCCGGTGACTGGGTCATAATACTTCCTGACTTAATATACTCATCAAACCCTTCGGTTTTATTAACTACAAATCCTTTTTTACCTAAAGTAGCTACTGCTTCTGCTTCTGTTAATCCAATTACATCCGGCACTTCTACGCCTTCTGAACCGGCACTGACTGTCAATATGACGTTGGAGCCCTCTTCGACCATACTGCCCGCATCAATATTGCTCTTCATTACAATGCCCTGTTCGTACTGTGTGCTTTCTGTATACTCTATTTCCGGTGTCAGGTTCATATTGAGCAGTGCAACCTTAACATCATCTATATTCTTACCTACTACTTCAATCATTTCTACCTGTGCTTTAGGGCCTTCTTCCTCTTCCGATATATTTTGTTCCTCTTTTTGGAAAAGGTTAAAATCAAACAACCCAAAGGCCTTTCCCACCAGGAAAAGCACGATACAGCCAATTAGAATCGCTGCCACCACAGCTAATGTAGTAGTAATTCTCTCCATTTTAGGATCATAATCGTCTTCTTCATCTACTTCTGTTTCGTAATAAATTTCTTCCGGTTCTTCCTCTTCCTCAATATATCGTTTGTCTAAATACTGAGTTGAATTTCTTCCGGTATTCTTAGCCGTGCTTCTTCCCGCACTTTTATTTTTGCTTGCACCGGTGCTTTTACTCTTGTTTGAACCGGTACTCTTGTTTGAACCGGTACTCTTTCCTGTACTCTTACTCGTACTTTTGCCTGTGCTTTTGCCTGTGCTCTTACTTGCAGGTTTACTTGCTGTGGAGCTTCCGGCGCTTCTTCTGACATCGCTTTCTTTGCGCAGACGCATTTCTTCGTCCATAATATCACGTTTAACAGTCTGTCGCTTAATTTGCTCCATCTCTTTGCCGCTAATCATCTTCGTGGAACCTTCTTCATCCGGATCAGCTACTTCTACGAAATCTTCATCCGGCGTCATTAGGGAGCGTTTTAAATCATTAATCAAGTCGCCCATGGTCTGGTATCTGCGATCCGGACTCTTCTGGCAACACTTAAATACAATTCTTTCCACACTAATCGGGATTTCAGAAACATAATCTCTGGGAGAAGGCAGTTCCTCTTGTATATGCTTGATTGCAATTGCAACTGTAGTTTCCCCATTAAAAGGAACACGTCCTGTCAGCATTTCAAATAGGGTGATTCCCAGTGAATAAATATCGCTCTTTTCATCGGAATATCCCCCTCTTGCCTGCTCCGGAGAAGTGTAATGTACAGAACCCATAACATTAGAAGTAATGGTGTTGCTGGTAGCAGCCTTGGCAATACCAAAGTCTGTCACCTTCACCTTACCTTCTTTAGAAATAATAATATTCTGGGGTTTAATATCTCTATGAATAATATGATTATTATGAGCTGACTCAATACCCATGCTGACCTGAATGGCTATACTGATAGCCTCTTTGACAGAAAGTCGGGCTTTCTTCTCAATATACTTCTTTAAGGTAATACCCTCTACAAGCTCCATTACAATAAAATAAATACCATTTTCTTCTCCAACATCATAAACATTCACAATATTGGGGTGCATCAGACCTGCTGCCGCTTGTGCCTCTATTCTGAATTTGGATACAAAATTAGCATTTTCGCTAAATTCCTGCTTCAATACCTTTGCTGCAACGGGACGATTTAATTTATGATCCTTGGCTTTATAAACATCAGACATACCGCCTGTGCCGATTTTCTCCAATATTTCGTATCTGTCACCGATTATCATTCCTATCTTAATCATATCTACCTCATACAATCATTTCATGTGTTCTTACATGAGCTACTACTTGGCGAATACATCGATTATTATGACCGCAATGTTGTCTTTTCCGCCATTATTATTGGCTGCTTCTACAAGCTTCTCCGCTCTCTCCTCTACAGTCGTCTTTTCCCGTAGAATTTCCCCTATCTCTTGATCCTCCAGCATATTTGTTAATCCGTCGGAACAAAGTAAAACAAGATCTCCGGGTTTCAAATCCTCGTGGAAAAAGTCTATCTCTACTGTATCTCTCGCTCCTATCGCTCTGGTAATAATGTTCTTATCCGGATGATGTTTAGCAGCTTCTCTATCTAAGCCTCCCATTCTGACCATTTCTTCAACAAGAGAATGGTCTCTGGTTATCTGTCTGATGTCATCATTGATAATGTACAGTCTGCTGTCTCCTACATTGGCTATCTGCAAGGAATGCTCTTGGCAAGTTGCCGCCACTACCGTGGTACCCATTCCATAAAGGCTCGGATCCTCCTTGGCGCGCCAGCGAATCTGGTCATTTGCTATCCGGATGGCCTTGCCTAAAATGCGTACCGGATTTTCCTCACTACAATGCCTGATTTCTCTCACAATGGTTTCTACGGTATATTTGGAAGCATAGTCACCTGCATTATGTCCTCCCATACCGTCCGCAACAATAAATACGTTAGGAAGCTTTCCTATTGGTTCCTCAGACACGTAAACAAAATCCTGATTCAGTTTTCTCTTTTTTCCAATATCTGTTACCGAAAAGGATTGTAACACTGTCTTACCTCCTACTGTAATTCTTTTTGTCGATGCCTCTTCTTTTAATATTACAATTACATTGCTAGTTCGAGAAAAACGGGTAATTTCTGTCTCTCTCTCTCAAATTACCTGTCATTATTCTTTGATTTTAGCCTATCTTATTTAAGGAGCGGGTTAATTCTCTTTGGCGAAGCTTCTTTACCCGCTTTTCTTCCTTGATTTATTCATGTGCCACTTGTATCCAAAATAATTCTCATGTAAAACAAGGCTAATAAAGTTGTTTTCCCCGTCTTGCTTACAAAAGTATCAAATAACTAAGCATTTGTAACGGGTAATTAATACTCAATTTCTGATATATAATTACCTGATGTTCAAGATATACAGATAGGTTAGATGATGTATAAACATCAAACAGCGTAGTCACCCTAAACACAGGCAGAATTTTTTTATCATGAGCATAGCTCCTGATCGTCATTCGCCGTTTGCACTGAACAAGCTTTGCTTGCTCCTGCTCACTAACGCTCATTTTATCATATGCACAGCATTCAAATCCCGAACGACTAATAAAAAGCGGCATCTTTCAATAGCACATTTTATCACACAAATAAAAAAAGGACAAGATTATTATCCCCTTATCCTTTGTATTATCCATTATCCTTTGTATTATCCCTTGTCTTATCCTTTCATCGCTCATCTCCTGATGATTTATTTTTCTTTATGTGTATATTCATGTTCTTTCAAATTACCTGCTTATCTGCATTTTTTACCCTTCTTCTTAATTGACCACAAGCTCCATCTATATCCCTACCCATTTCTCGTCTAATTGTAACATTTATCCCGTTTTTTTCGAGCTTATTTTTAAATGCCGTGATTGCAGACCACTCTGACTGCACATAGTCACGCTCTTTAATCGGATTAACCGGTATTAAATTCACATGGCAATTCATTCTTTTAACCAATGCCGTCAGTTCTTTTGCATCCTGCTGGCTATCATTTACTCCGCCCACCAATGCATATTCAAATGTCAACCGCCGTCCTGTTTTTTCAAAATAGTTACTGCAGGCTTCCATTAATTCTGCTATGGAATACTTATTTGCTATGGGCATCAATTTCCGCCGTTTCTCATCATTTGTCGCATGTAATGATAATGCCAGTGTAATCTGCAGCTGTTCCTGCGCCAACTGTAACATCCGCGGTACCAGTCCACAAGTGGAAACTGTTACGTTTCTCTGACTGATATGTAAGCCGTTTTCATCTGTCAGCAATTCTATGAATCTTAAAAGATTATCATAATTATCAAGCGGCTCGCCTGTTCCCATAACCACCACATTGGAAACCCGCTCTCCTGTCAGTAGTGTAATGGCATAAATCTGATCCAGCATCTCCGAAGGTGTCAGCGAGCGTTCCAGTCCATCCAAGGTAGATGCACAAAAGGAACATCCCATGCGACAACCAACCTGTGAGGAAATGCACACGCTGTTTCCATGTTTGTATTTCATCCAAACACTTTCTATCAAGCTTCCATCTTTTAACTCAAATAAAAACTTTTGTGTGCCATCAATCTCGGAACACTGTATTTGTACAGCATTTACTGCGGTATATTCAAATGATTCCTTTAATTGATTGCGCAAATTCAGCGGCAGATTGGTCATTTCATCAAATCCTCTGACCAGCTTCACGTGCATCCACTCATAGAGCTGTTTCGCCCGAAAAGACTTCTCTCCCAGCTGTATGATTTCCTTTTGTAATTCTTCCAAAGTCAAAGACTTAATATCTTGCATTAGTTTTGATTGCCCCTCTGCTTGCTTTTGCCTGCTTATTTCTCTTATTTGCTCTAGTTGGTTTATTTTTTTCTTTTATTTGCTTTAGTTAGTTTGTTTTTTTCTAGATTACTTCTGTTTGTAGCCTTTGTGATTGTATTTCTTCTGTTTGTAGCCTGTGTACCAAATCTCTTATTTAGGCTACTTTTTTTTCGGTTCTTTTTCTCAATATTATAGCCTATATTAGACTTTTACTATATCAGTACTCTGATTTTATTACTTTTTTCTTCATTTTAGGACTAATTTGCAAGTTTATTGTATTAGGCTATTAATTTCAAGAGCATATTGCTTCATTTTTATAGCCTAGCACCAACAAATTTAAATACAGGCTACTTTTCAGCAAAAAATGAATTGTTTTTTTATAGCCTAATTCAATATTTTCGTTTTACTGTCTTATCATATCATTTCTCTCGTCTTAATCTGGCTAAGAAAAAGCCGTCGGTTTCATGTATACCGGGAAGTAACTGCAACATGCCTGTACTACCCTCTTCTTTGATTTGCTCCGGCAGATAGGGAGTCAAGCTTTCCAGTTCAAACGGATAGTTGTCAGTAAACCACTTGACCATATCCTGATTTTCTCCTATATGAATGGTACAAGTACTGTAAACAAGCACACCACCCAGTTTCACATAATTCCAAACCACATCTAAAATCTTTTTTTGAAGCTGCACTAACTCGTCCAGCACTTCCGGTGTGATTCGATACTTTATATCTCTCTTTTTGCCCAAAATACCAAGCCCAGAGCAAGGTAAATCAGCTAACACAACATCTGCTTTTTGAATCAAATTCTCGTCCAAAATACTAGCATCATAAATTTGTGTTTCTATATTAGTATATCCCATTCTAGTTTGATTATCGTCGATTAAGGACACCTTATATTCTGTCAAATCTCTGGCAATCACTTTGCCGCCTTTATTTTTCTCTGCGGTTCTATGTTGGAGTTTCTCAGCCACATGCAAAGATTTCCCGCCTGGAGCGGCACATACATCCACGACCAGTTCATCACCCTTTAGACCTGCTGCTTCGCAAACCAGCATACTGCTTACATCCTGCACAGTAAACCAGCCCTCCTGATACCCGGGGAGCTGTGATATACGCTCTGCACCGCTGAGTTGATAAGCATAAGGCAAATAAGGATGCGCCACAATCATAACCTTTTGCTCATTTAACTGCTGTTCTCTTTGCTGTGCGTTCATCTGCTGCTCGTTTAGCTGCTGCCCGCTCATCTGCGATTGTTCGATTAGCTGTTGCTCGTTCATTTGCTGTAGCCACTGTTGCTTTTGCTGCTCGCTTAAATCTTCTCGTAAGCGCAATGTTACCGGATGCACGGCTAGCAGCGCTTCTGCTATTACTTTTGTCTTTTCACGACCATACACTTTCAGCCATTGCTCCACCAACCATTTGGGTAACGAGTATTGTACTGAAAAAGCCTCAGCTACATCTTTGTTGGCATCAGGATAAGCAATTTTATCTTTATTTCTTCCTATATTACGCAGTACACCATTAATAAAACCTGTAAGTCCGCGAAACCCTCTTTTGCCTGCCAGCTTTACAGCTTCGTCACAAACTGCGCGATCCGGAATGCTATCCATGAATAACATCTGATAAACACTCATTCTAAGCAAATTTCTAACAAGCGGTTTCATCTTCTTAACCGGCACCTTGGAAAATTGATTTAAAATATAATCAATTTGAATCTGTCTTTCCAGTGTTCCCTCTGTCAGTCTTTTTATAAATGCTTTATCCCTGTATTCCAGATAATCATATTTGTCCAAAACAGTTCGGATAATCAAGTGACTATAGGCACCCTTTTCCGAAATTTCCATCAGCATATCCAATGCCAATTCCCTTAAATTATTCAAGCTATTTCCTCTCCGCTAATCCCGGCTGTTTAGTCGCTCGGTGCTTATTACTGCTATGCACGATTTCTTGCTGCTACTAATCCCGCCTATTTGCGTTGTCGCTAATCCCGCCGGCGTCTGTTGCCGCTTAAAATCACCAGACGAAGCAGTTGCAATATAGATGCGGCTGCCGCTGCCACATAAGTAAGCGCTGCCGCACCAAGTACATGCTTACAGTCATCCAGCTCATCGCCATTCATAATGCCATAATCACCAAGCAATCCAACTGCTCTGCGCGATGCATTAAACTCTACCGGCAAGGTAATGATCTGAAACAAAACTGCAATCGAAAACACCCAGATACCAATTTGAGTCAGTGAAAAATAACCGCCACCCGGCAAATCAAAACCAATGCCAAGTACGAGTCCTAAAATAACCAACGGGAGTCCTAATCTGGAACCTATATTGGCAACAGGTACTAATGCAGCACGAATTTTGAGAGGCACATAGCCTTCTTTATGTTGCAGAGCATGCCCACATTCATGAGCTGCCACTCCAATCGCTGCCACAGACTGAGAATCATAAACTGTATCAGATAGCCGAAGCACCTTCTTGGAAGAATCATAATGATCGGTCAAATCGCCTTTCACATGCTGAATTTCCACATCATTAATGCCTGACATCTGCAAGATTCTCTGTGCAGCCTCTGCACCGGTCATGCCACTTCTTGCTCGTACTCTAGAATATTCGCTGTAAGCACTCTTCACTCTTGCACTGGCAATCATACAGATGATTGCACCTACTATTACCAGTATATAGGTCATATCAAAATATCCATACATAATCGTCTCTCCTTATGAACTTCTTATATAGGCGTTTGATAAACGCCGTAACCCATTGATTTTACTGGGTTTTATTACTTA
>CAZNAP010000014.1:0-41435 GCA_964571145.1 uncultured Lachnospiraceae bacterium
TCCTAAGCTTATTAATCTTAAGCTTCTGTGGTTGCTGCTACTACTTCTTCGATATCTGCAGGTGCTGCATCTGCTTCTTCTGCGGGTGCTGCAGCTTCCATTTCAGCGGTCAGTACTTCTTCGCCCTGATTTGCTTCAATAACTGCATCTGCCATTTTAGCTACAATTAATTTTACGGCTCTGATTGCATCATCATTACCTGGAATAATAAAGTCAAGTTCTTCAGGATCACAGTTTGTATCACCAATACCAATCAAGGTAATGTCAAGTGAATGTGCTTCCTGTACACAAATTCTTTCCTTCTTAGGATCTACAACAAAAATAGCATCGGGAGTTCTCTTCATGTTCTTGATACCGCCAAGATTCTTCTCGAGTTTTTCCCATTCTTTTCTAATAGCAATAACTTCTTTCTTAGGAAGAACTTCAAAAGTTCCATCTTCAGACATGGTTTCAATTGCTCTTAATCTTTCAATTCTGCTCTGGATGGTCTTGAAGTTGGTAAGCATTCCACCTAACCATCTTTCATTAACATAGTACATTCCGCAACGTTCAGCTTCTGCTTTAACTGCATCCTGTGCCTGTTTCTTAGTACCTACAAAAAGAATTGTTCCACCCTGCTCAGCAATTTCAAAAATTGCTCTGTAAGCTTCGTCTACTTTTCCTACAGATTTCTGTAAGTCGATGATGTGGATACCATTTCTTTCTGTGAAGATGTAAGGAGCCATTTTAGGATTCCATCTTCTTGTTTGATGTCCAAAATGAACACCTGCTTCTAATAACTGTTTCATTGAAATAACGCTCATGTTTCTTCCTCCATTTGGTTTGTCTTCCGCATGATGCATCAACATCTGCTCACCTCTCGCGTTAAGAGGCACCAGCAGCTCAGCACCATACGTGATTTATAGTCACAACGTGAGAATTATAGCATAGGAATGCCCATTATGCAAGCAAAAAGCGTAAAATAATACATCAATAAAACTACATCAAATATTCTGAATCTTATGGAGTAGTGCATCTTGTAATGTTTGAGAAAAATTTATGCCAAGTGACGTTGCTCTATCGTTCAACCAAGAAGGAATTGTAAGCTTTTTTTTTACTGCTTTACTATTCTTATATTGATTTAAATCGCAGGTTACTAAACTGGCAAAACAATTATCTCCTAATGTAATAGTTGCTATATCTGATGCTTTGGGAAGAATAACACTTTCATCCAGTAGAACCGACGCATAGCCAAACAAAGCTTCTTGTGCATTTTCCATGGATTCAACCAATGTAGAACCATAAGACTGGCATCCTGTCAAATCAGGAAATTCAACCCAATATGCATTCTCTTCTTTATGAAAAACTGCCGGATATACTAATAGCATACTTACACATCTCCTTAGCTTTTTCTTTCACATTCTCTCCTTAGTTTAACACGTACAGCACGTGTACTCAATTATAAATTAATACTTGAAATAATAACGTTATCTGACAACAAATTTGGATATTATGGACGATTTGTCCGTTGATTAATGAAATGATTCTCTTAAAAATTTGTATTAACGACTAGTCACTCGAGATTGGAACAATGTGTATTTTATAATCTTGAACATCAGGTAACTATACATCAGAAATCGAGTATTCCCCGTTAGAAATGTTCGAATATATGCTGCTTTTGTAATCGAGACGGGGAAAACAACTTGAATGTCCTTGTTTTACATGAGAATAATTTTGGATACAAGCGATAAATAAAGAAATCAAGAAAGGAAAGCGGGTAAAGAAGCTTCGTCAAAGAAAATTACCCGCTCCTTCAAAAAGAAAGACCTAAAATCAATGGATAAGGACGGGTAATTTACGAAAAGAAGACGTAAATTACCCGATTTTCTCGAACTATTTCAGCCCTGCTAAAATCTGAGCAATTTCTTCTGTATCGGCATCTGCCGGTATCTCATGTTTGCCTGCTCGGATTTTCTTATCATAACCACTTTGATATAAATACCTGTCAAAATCAGAAGCCGAAGCTATCAAGCCGATTTCTTCTAATTTCTCGCATACTGTATAAGAATCTTGTCCGCTCTTGACTTCAACTGTATAACTTTCACTGCCATCTTCCGATGAGCTCTCTACATCATCTGTTTCAACAGATTTCTCTACTTTAACAGATTCTGCTGTTTCAGAATCAGTCGGTTTCTCAGTAGGTGCCGGTTTCTCAGTCGGCATAGACGTAGGGGTTGCCTCAGGTTCAGCAGTCGGTGTTGGGGCTTCTGTGGGTTGTTCCTCAGGTTCCTGTGTTGGGGTAGACTCTACCACTGGTTCCTGTGTTGGGGCTTGCGTCGGAAGAACATCTCCCAAAACTGTGCTTTCCTCTATCATTCCAAGCTCTTTGGCCCGTTCTTTTATTTCTTCATTACTAAGGGTTTCTTTGGAACCACCGGTGGCTATTCCCATGATTAATGCGGTCACTGTAATACCGATTCCCAGTCCCCTCAGATAGTATTTTAAATTCATCTGTTTTCCCTGTGTCCCTTATATTCCTTCGAAAAGATCAATTACCAGTTTAACTTCGCCAATACCAAGTCCCAGTGCTTTGGCAATTGCCATATTGGATTTGCCAGCCTTATGAAGCTCCAAAATTCTTTCATTGCTGTTTCTTCCGCCGGTTCTACCCGTTGCATTCAGTGTGATTTCTACTTCCGGTACCGGTGCATTCTTATCACGTTTATCCGCTTTTACACTACGACTCTTCTTGGGTGGTGCAACTTGATCCAATGTAGATTCCGACACTGCTTCTTGATTGGCTTGCTGAATCGGAGGTTGAATCGCTTCCACACGCACGGGATTGATCGGTTTGAAATCCGATTGTGCTTCTGACTCAGTGCTGACATTGTTCTTAGCTTGATATGTATCCATAGATTTAGAAATATCTACCGAGTTAGTAGCATTTACAGATTTAGACACATCTATAGCAGTAGCACTCTCTATAGCAATAGTTCTGTCTATAGCCGCAGTACTTTCCACATTATTAGCAGTATTTTTAGCACTATTCTTAGCAGTAATTTCTGCATCTAACACACTTTGCTTGACCTGACTGGCTGTTTTAACAGCTTCACTTACTGTGGTTTTCAAATTCTCATGTTTATCATTCAGCATGTCGTACATGAAAACAACTTCTTTGTGATTCTTATTAATTTCTTCTAATACGGTATCTGAATATTCATTGACTGCCAGCATCTTTTCATTGGTCAATCGGTCCATGGAACGTTCGGTCTTCTCCATAGCATAGGTAATGGTTTCATCCACAATATCAGAAATCTGGGTTTTAGCATCTTCTACTTCTTTGCCAACCAATTCCCTAATTGCTTCTTCACTCAATCCACTATCCTGTTCTGAACTGTTCTTATTCCCGGAGGGAATCAAAAAACTTCCTATAAAGATTACCACACCGAAAATCAACAGAATTATTTCCATTAAACTCATAACTTCCCCCGCATGTTAGTCACTTGGCGCTTATCAGAACCCGCCGCATCGTATCATAAAAATAAACTAAATTTTTACATCAAAACTACTCTGTCCTTTGTAAAGAACCTTGCCGTCTTTTTCTTTATCTTGTTCTTCTTTTTTTCGTTGTTGACCACCGTCACCGGCATAATTGCCATTTCCCTTTTCCTTAGCATCAAAACGCTTGCCTTCATTCTCAGCCTTGTCGCCTTGATGAACCTGATGCAATCGGTCTTCCACAGATTGATCAAATTTACGTTGAAAATTGGATTGATCAACAAGTCCCTTATTATCTTCGTTTTGTTTCAGCGTCGTGAAATCCTGTGCCCTTGTTACCTGTCCCTGAAGCTCTAGCCTGCTTATTGTCATAAGACCCTCCCCACGGGTATCTGCATGTTACTTACAATGCAGTCATCTTCACATCTCCCTGTGACTTGATAAATTTACAGTAGGTCATACTCTCTTTTACTACCATAGATACATCCGCAATACAAATGCGCGTACCGCTGAATACTTCGCCTGTTACTTCTACTCTGGCTGAAGCAGTTTCATCCAGCATGACTTGTAAAGCTTCCATTTCTTCAGCACACTTTTCCTGTTCTTCTTTCTTTTGCTTTTCAGTTTGAAGCATATCTTGAAAATATTTCACTTGTTCCGGTTTGAATTTAACGCCCTGAGATAATTTCTGTGCCATTGCGGTCAAGACCGGATGAATAGACTCAATTACTTTCTTGTTTTCATGCATTTCTTTCTGTAATTCCTGTAAACGCAATTTCACACTTGGATCTGCACCTACTTCGACTATTGTATCAGCGCCCATTGGTGAACCCAGTGTTTTAACCTGTACCAAATTCGTAGCACAAACTCGTCCGCCTGTAATAAATCCCTTTTTTCCGCTTACAATAATTTCCGAACCTGACATAACAATGCTGTGTAAAATAGAATCCGTAGCAACATAGCCACCTGCTCGCACTTGCGCATTCTCGATAAATTTAGAAATAATATTTCCGCCTGCCTTTAGGGACCCTTTAATCATTCCGTTCATACCTCGGGCAATAATAATATTGCCACCAGCTTCCAGAAAAGCCCCTTCCACAACACCTTTGATTTCAATGTTTCCTTTGGCTTTCACTGAGAAATTTGCGAATACATTCCCGTTAACTGTAACGCTGCCCTCATAATCAATATTACCGGTAGAATTATCCACATTTTCTACTTCCAACAGATTGGATACAAATACTTTATCATCTACTAATGTTACATGTCCATCTACCTCAGAGGTCAGTACATGCCGATCCTCTGACAACTGAATATTTCTTCCATATTTAAGGACTGTACGTTTTACATCCCTTGGCTTAATTCTTTCTTCATAGATACTGATTCCATAATCTCCCATATCTTCTGGGAAAAGTCTGGCTAAAATATCGCCTTTTTTACAATGACTAATCGTATGTAAATTAAAGAAATCTACGCTTCCGTCTTCATTAACAGTCGGCTTAACACCTAAATTAGTTTCAAAATAATATTCAATTGTTGCATCTTTTCCATGTCGTGGCTCTGTTCCCTTGGCTACCACGATATCTTTACAGTACTCGGGATTCATGAAAAAGACTGCTAAATCTGCTGTTTGTATTCCATATCTAATATTCTTTTGCGATAAATCTCGTAGGAATTCTTCTAATGTCATTGGTTTTCCGTTAACCGAGGGCGAAAAAAATCTGGCTTTTGCCAGCATTCTATCCTGCCCCACTGAAATAACATAATTTCCACTGACTTCTAAAGAAG
Organism: uncultured Lachnospiraceae bacterium; assembly: GCA_964571145.1. GTDB lineage: Bacteria > Bacillota > Clostridia > Lachnospirales > Lachnospiraceae > Suilimivivens. The sequence goes on from CAZNAP010000014.1 coordinate 5,266, forward strand.
GATCATTATTAATAACGAAAAAATACTTATCCGATGTTTGTTGCGTCATAGCAGCTTGTACTGCTTTACTTAACGAAACCGTATCAAAATTAATACCCATACGTGTTAAGTAATCCATAATTTCTCTGGTACTGACAGGTTCCCCTTCCCCTTCCGGCGGGAAAATATTCATGCCAGTATTCTTATCCCCGCATACCAACTGAAAATACCCATTTCTCATTGAATTAACCATACCTTTCCCATCTTTGTTGTTCCCCGGTTACTAAATTGTTACTCTCCCCCCTTTTATTTAACACCCGGTTCTAAATCGATAATACCCCCATGTAATTTCCCATTTTGGTTTTCATTTTCTGCAGTGCTCTTGTATGCAACTGTGAAATTCTGGATTCAGAAACTTCCAGTACATTACTGATTTCTTTTAATGTCATATCTTCATAATAGTATAAGAGAATGACCTTTTGTTCTTTCTCAGTCAACAGCTCTAACGCTTGCGAAAGCATCTCTTTTAACTCACTTTTCTCAATGACTTCCTCCGGACTGTCAAATCGCTGTTGATTATTACGCTCATTCGGTACTTCACTGCCGGTTTCCATAAACTCATCCAGTGAAACTACCCCCGTTATTTTCATTTGTGACTGCCAATCCTGATAATCATCATCCGTGATTCCAAGACTGACTGCTATTTCACTGTCTGAAGCGGCATGACCAGTTGTTGTTTCGATCTCTTTAATTGCTGCATCAATTTTCTTCTGCTTTTGTCTGATTGTTCTGGGAATCCAGTCCATTTTTCTAATCTGGTCCAGAATTGCACCCCTAATTCGAAGACTGGCATAAGTTTCAAACTTAACAGCCTTCATGTTGTCAAACTTATCAATGGCATCAATCAAACCAAAAATACCATAGCTTACTAAATCTTCGTATTCTACATTATATCCCAAATACATACTCAGTCTTCCGGCTACAAGCTTTACAATCGGCGCATATTCTAATATAAGCTTTTCGCGGATGTCAGGTGATTTTGTTTTTGCATAATCATCCCAAAGCTTACTTCTTCCTGCTTCGTCCATTGTTACCTCCGTCACCTGTTATTTTGTATTTTGTGCAGCGTCTTCTGTTTGAAGAATTTTCTTACCTTCTACTGCATCTTCTGTATCTTCCTCAGCATCCTCGGATACTTCTTTTTCTATCACTTCCCCTTCTTTGGCTTCTTCGGCTTTGATTTGTTCCATAAAAGATGTTACCTTCTTCTGAATAAAAAAACCAATCAGATAAAATACAACTAATACCAGTAACAAGTTTATCAGCAACTGTCTGGCACTATAGTGAAAGTAATACATCATAATACTTGCAATCGCACCCGCTAACAGCATTAAGAAAGGGGCAAATAGTTTATTTTTTTTCATATGGTTTTCTCCGCCATACCTACAGCCTTAATCACAAAATCTCCATTCTGTGGATAAAAAACGACTGTGCGACCATATGTTTCTCCCGTATCTTCGGCTAAAAGTGGAATTTTCAATTCACTTAATTTCTTCTTGCTGGCAATCACATTACGCTCTCCGACACGAATCATATCGCTTTTGCCACCAAACGCAAACATCTGCGCTCCGCCGGCAATTTTAGCAACAAGTTTGTTTCGACTGCCACCTTTACTTACAATACCCTGAACCAAATCCTCAATTCCGGTATCTGCAAACTTAGGTCTATTCGAATTGTTCCTGATTTCCGTACTATCCGGCAACATAATATGTGCCAATCCCCCGATACATGTTTCTGGATCTCTGATTGCTATTCCCACGCATGAACCCAATCCTAATGTTGTAACTGCATCAGGACTATTGCATATTTGTAAATCAGCCATTCCTACTCTAATAATTTCACTCATATCTCCCAAGGTCTCCTGTTTTGTTTTCTTTTGCAGTCTACATAACACCTAAGGATATCAAAATCTTTTCATAGGATTCCATATCGGGAATCAGAATAAAAAAGCCATCCAACTCAATATCATCTGAAAACTTCGTTTGAATCAACAAAATATTGTCACCTAAAATCCCAAACTCCGTAGCAGGTACACTGAGTAAGGCACCGGCCATATCTATTCCAAGTTGCGGAACAGACGGATAGATCTTCAAATTGGTCAAACTGGACAATGCATTCAGATACGCTCCAGTAATGATGTTACCTACTTCTTTAATGGCAGAGCATTCAATTTCACCAAATTCATACTCGGCAAGGTTCTTGTCTTCTAATCCAAGCATACCGCTCATCAATTTGTTTACCAGATGTGCTGCAGCAACCTTGTCCAGCATAAACATAATGCTACCTTCCACATCACCTTCCACTTGCAAATAAATACTGGCCATGACAATATCTTCACCACCAACAATTTCACCCAAATCTTTAAATTCAAGCAATCTAACCTGTGGCACAGACATATCAACCTTGCAACCAATCATTTGTGCAAGTGCTGTTGTTGCGTTTCCTGCTCCAATATTCCCCAGTTCTTTTAACACATCAAAATACTGATTTGTTAATTGTTCCATACTCAGGTCCTTCATAGGCACCTCCTGATAAATCATCACTGTTCTTCTTAGGTTTATCGCTCCATTGCAACTGTATTTAAATCCAGCAATGAAATTAAGTCACCATCTCTTTTTCCAATTCCGGAAATAAAATTAACTTTTTCTTCGTTTCCATCATAGGAAATCTTTTCAATTTCTTCTGGTCCGAGTGTTACTACTTCACGCACTTCATCGACAATAATTCCGATTGTTCCATGCTGTTCCAGTTTCAAAATGATAATTCTGGTTGTCTTCGTTATCTCATCTTCCGGGAGTCCCATCTTTAACCGCAAACTCATAACGGGAATAATTTCACCACGCAGATTAATAACGCCCTTTAGATAATCAGCCACCTTGGGAACTCTGGTAATATGCTGCATACGAACGATATTATCGATATACTTGATATCTATTCCATATTGTTCCAAGCCAAGTTTAATCACAATATACTGCTGTCTGTCATCCAACATTTTGATTCCGTTTGAATTTACTTCTTTTATTTCATTCATCTCGCATCCCCCTGTCCTATATCAAAGCATTGGCATCCAGAATCAGAGCCACTTCGCCATCACCGAGTATTGTTGCGCCACTGATAATCTTACATTTATTAATGTATTTACCCAATGACTTAATAACAATTTCCTGTTGTCCCATCAATTCGTCAATTACAAGTCCGGCTAACCGTTCACCCTTCTTGACAATAACCACAACCATATTTTCATCTGCGGATTTCGTGCTTTCCACATCCAGTTCCTTGCTTAACCGGATAATCGGAATAACCGTTCCACGCAGATTAATTACTTCGCTGTTTTGAACCAACTTAATTTCTGATGGACTTATATCTTCGATTGTCTGGATACTTCCCAGAGAAATAGCATACTTCTCATCACCGATGGTAACCATCAGTGCTTGAATAATAGCAAGAGTAAGAGGTAATCTAATAATCCAGGTACTGCCTTCTCCCATCTTGGATTTAACCTCAACTTCTCCGCTTAAGGACTCAATCTTAGACTTAACAACATCCAGACCTACACCTCTACCGGAGACATCACTAATCTGTTTTGCAGTGGAAAAGCCGGCATTGAATAAAAGATTGATAATATCTTTTTCATTCATATTATCACCTTGCTCAGCTGTAATCACGCCACGTTCAATGGCTGTTTTCTTAACAGATTCCACATCAATTCCGTTGCCGTCATCTCTAACTTCAATCACAACATTATTACCATCTTGATAAGCATCTAAATAAATCGAGCCTACTTCGGGTTTACCACGTCTTGCACGAACTTCGGCTGATTCCAAACCATGGTCAGCTGAATTACGCAACAAATGCATTAACGGATCTCCGATTTCATCTACCACTGTTCTGTCCAATTCTGTTTCTTCACCGGACATATACAGTTCCATTTTCTTACCCAGTTTCTTGGATAAGTCTCTAATCATTCTGGGGAATTTATTCACAACACTTTCTATAGGAACCATTCGTACTTTCATGACTGATTCATGTAAATTAGTTGTAACGCTTTCCAGATATTCAATTTGTTCATTAAATCCCGCGTTTGAAGAAGCTTCAGTGGATGTAGACGCTGAAACCAGTGAGTTTTTGGCAATAATCAACTCGCTTACCAGATTCATCAGGATGTCCAGTTTTTCAATATCAACACGTACCGTTCTATTGACTACCGGCTTTCCGCTATTTTTCTTGTCGCCTGTTCTGGCCGGTGTAGACTGACCCTGTCCGTTACTGGTTGCTTTGGTATCTGTAACTTCCTGTAAAGCACTTTGTAAATCAAATTCGGCAGGTGCTTCCACTTCAATTGGTGCACCCAATACTTTTTCAATTTCAGAAACATTTCTGGCAGCCTGCATCATTTCTTCAAGCGAACAATCCGAAATAACAATCAAACTGAAATCAAGTTCAAATTTCTCATCCTCAATATCCTGTGCAGAAGGATTGCAAACCATGATTTCACCCTTCTCTTCAATCGCTTTATATACTAAGAATGCACGTGCTGCTTTTAGGAGGCAACTCTCCTGTACATAGATGGTTAGTCCATATACATTTTTGCCTTGTTGTCCTGCTACATACAGAACCTTCTTTTGCGATTCAACTAGTTTAATGTCCAGCCATTTCTGTTCTGAACTGTCTGCCGGTTTGGATTCAGCTTTCGCAGATTTTGCTTTCGCTTCTGTCTGTTCTTCCTGCCCCTTGGACTTAAGAAATTCATTCAAAAGAACAATCAGCTGATTATTGTCGTTGGTTCCTTCATCAGCATTTTCCTGAATCAATTTGGTGTATTCTTCTAATGCATCCAAACATTGGAACAGTGTATCTATTAGGCTGGCTGTTACTTTCATACTGCCGTTTCTAATTTCAGATAACACGTTTTCCATATCATGGGTTAAATTCTGCATTCTTTTATAGCCCATTGTTCCGGCCATGCCCTTTAGTGAATGTGCTGCTCGGAAAATCTCGTTGATTGTATCAACGTCATCCGGCTCCTGTTCCAATTTTAATATCTGCGTATTCAAGCTTTCTAAGTGTTCTTTTGTTTCATCCAGAAAAATTTCGAGATATTGATTTACATCCATCTACTTTACCCCCACGTATTTGATAATTTCTTGTGCAATCTGTTCTAATGTCAATTCAGTTCCGGGTAATCCGGCCTTTATGATACATTTTGGCATTCCATATACTGCACAGCTGCTTTCCTCTTGCGTATATATTTTTACTTTCTTTTTCTCCTGCAGATTTTTTATTCCTGCCGTACCGTCTGCTCCCATGCCTGTTAATACTACACAAACTACTTCATCGTAATTACAATCCGCCAAAGATTCATACAAGTAATTGGCACATGGTCTGACACCTTCTCGTGGTTGCTCATCTGTATAGTGTATGGCGGAACCTCTACCACTTCTGACGACTTTCATATGCTTGCCGCCTCTTGCCATATATACACAACCCGGCTGTACCACATCTCCTTCACTTCCTTCTTTGACTGATAACTCGCAAAGATCGTTCAACCGACCGGCCAGTGCCTCGGTAAAACCCGGTGGCATATGTTGCACAATCATAACTGGCGCATTTAGATTAGCAGGAAGTAAGGGCATCAGTATTTGCAATGCCTTGGGTCCGCCGGTGGAACTGGCAATTGCTACAATTTTTGATCCGGCTCTCGTTTCATTTACCATTGTCATACTGTCTCTCTCGCAATCAAATGAATATTTGTAATTCTAATGTTTATTATAGCACATTGCAATCTTCACATGAGTGCAAAGTAATCACTTTAGATACCTTTTTCTCTTTGTCTGTGTTTTCGTTCTTCTTCAAAAATAAATCGAATAATTTCTTCTCGGTCCATGGTGTCAATATTGATATATTGCGCACGATGCTCGTAAACACCCGGCTTGTCGTCCAGCTCCCGAACAGTCAGTATTCTGGATACCAACGTATATTCCTTTAACTGCCCCTCAATTGCCAAATGGTATTTGCAATAAACCATACTGTCCGGTTCGTATGCATAATTTCCCACGAATCGCAATCCGCCACCACTAATGTCTACAATAACGCTTCGCTTAAGCGGCAGCCCCGGTACCAGTAAATCACTTTTTTCTTCAACTGCTTTCAGTTCTTCCTTTTCAAGCGGTCTCACATTCATCTCCAGTGCACAGCTTAAACGATAGTACTCTCTTCTCTGGAATTTACGCAGATTGCTTGTAAGCTCTAATAAAAGAATAAACTTATTGTCCACCTTATATCTGTCAACTACATTCGCAAAGCACTGATATAATCCACCAGTTGTATAGAAATACAAATCATATTCCGCATTTACCGGCAGCAAAATCAGTTTTGATTTTTCCATGGGCATATACACTTCCAGTTGATCCTCAGACAGAATATCATGCACTTTGGTAGGATAGATTTTCTTCTTTTCTTCCTCGTCAATGTATTTCGCTCTTTCTACCGCCCTCATTTCCAGTTTATTGCCAGGTACTACATAAGTTGATAACATTATTTTGCCCCCCCTAATTATTGGTTTTTTTGCCGGTTACAATATGTGAAAAGAATGCTGCCATTCCTCTTTTCGGAATATGCTGGTTTAACTCTTTATTCATAAGCTTAGCTGCAATTTCCTCGTAAGCCAGTGCTGATTTTGCTTGCGGTGCCTGAAGCGAAACCGGCATCTGTTGCATCACTGCTTTGGTCAGTTGATTGTCCTGCGGAACTGCACCCAGATAGGTAATAGGCAGTTTTAGATACCTGCTTACCACTGCATTTAATTTATTAAATAAGGTTTGCCCCTCACCGCTTGAATCCACTCGATTGGCAATCACCTTAATTTGTGAAACCTCACTGGAGAAGCGCGGATGCCTGTTTAAAGCCTTTAGTAAAGAATAGGAATCTGTTATGGAAGTGGGTTCCGGTGTTGTAACCAAAAGAATTTCACCACTGGCCACCAGAAATTCTAAGACTGCGTCGGAAATTCCTGCTCCTGTATCCACGATAATCACGTCTGCAATGGCATCCAGTTCTGCTAAATTCTGTATAATATAAACCAGATAATCTCTGCTTAAGTTCGAAAGTCCTGCTATTCCTGAACCGCCGGATATAAATCCCACCTCCATAGGTCCCCAGGTAATAATCTCCCTGATATTTTTGCCCTGATAAATCAAATCACATAAATTATGTCTGGGTACTGCTCCAAACATAATTTCAATATTGGCAAGTCCAAAATCGGCATCCAGAATAATCACTCTTTGTCCCATTTTACGAAACTGAATTGCCAAATTAATCGCTGTATTGGATTTACCCACCCCACCTTTTCCGCTTGTCACCGTAATAACTCTGGCCAACGGTCTTGCATGGTTAGGGCTTCCTGCCTTAATGATATTTCTTAACTGTTCGGCCTGATCCATGTGAATTCCTCGCTTATTTGTTCATTCTTAATTCTTTCGCCCGCCAAGTAACATTTTTACCGTCTTTTGTGGACTGAAATTCTCAATATCGTCCGGCACATTCTGTCCACAGGTCACATAGGACAATGATGCACCAGTATGTAGTTTTAGATTCAACAAGTTGCCAAGCGTTGTTGTCTCATCCAGTTTGGTAAATATCAGCTTATACTCTGTCATTGCTGAATAAGTATCGGCAATACTAATCAAATCTCTATATTTGGTGGTTGCACTGAGCACTAAGAAGACTTCCTTCTCTGCAATGCCATCCACTGAATGGATAAAACCATTCATGGTTTCCTTCTGTGCCTCATTTTGGTGTGAATGTCCTGCTGTGTCCACCAAGATAAAATCATAATCTTTAAAATCATGCAGTGCCAGTTCAACCTCTTCCGCCGAATAAATAACCCTAAAAGGTACTTCCAGAATATTTGCATAAGTTCGAAGCTGTTCCGCTGCTGCAATTCGATAGGTATCTGCTGTCAGCAAAGCGACTTTCTTACCACCTTCTACACTGAATTTAGATGCTATTTTAGCAATTGTAGTGGTCTTGCCTACGCCGGTCGGACCCACGAAAAAGACTATTTTAGGTCCTTTTTCAGCCGGGGTAATCACTACCGGTTTCTCAAACTTTAAAATCATCTTCTGATATGTATTCGCCAGTGCATGATCAAACGGCATATTGGGTTTGCTGATTTTCTCTATTTCATCAATAATCTGATTGGCATACTGTTCATTTACTTCATTATCCAACATGGTATTATACAGAAGCTTCATAAACAGCTCTAATTCCTTGGGTTTTTCTCCATCAGCAGCATCTGCCTTAGCATCTTCCGGCTTCTGAAGCTGTTGTTCCAATAAAATATGAAGATTATCAAGCTTTTCCTCTATGGCGCTGTTGTTATCAGCCTTTGGTTCTTCCTGCTCCGGTGCTTTGGCAATGGCTTCTACCAGCGGTGCTGCCTTGGGTTCTTTCAATTCTTCTTTCTTAACCACCGGAATTCTTTCGCTCTCTTCTTCCAGTGCTACCGTTACCTCCACCTGCTGAGGCATTAAAAAGCTGAATAGCCCCTTACGCTTCACATTACGAACGTTCATAATTACAACGTTGTTGCCAAGCTCTTTTTTTGCTATTCCGACTGCTTCATCTTCTGTTTTTCCCTGAAATTTCTTAATTATCATGCTGTCACCATTCCTACAGACTGTAATTCAATATTACTTTCTATTTCATTATATGACACAACGATTAAGTCTTTATAATATTCTTCTGTTAAACGCTTAAAATACATACGCACAATAGGAGAAGTAATTACAATTAAATTCTTACCCAAATTCTCCAATTTGCCGATTTCCGCTTCCACTGACTTCATAATTGCTTTTGTCTTCTCCGGATCCAGTGTCAAGTATGCACCTGTTTCTGTCTGCTTCACGCTGGCCATGATTTCCTGTTCAAGTTTCGGATCCAACGTTACCACGCTGGTTGTTTCGTTCGCTGGGAAAAAGCGATTGGATATGGCACGTTTCAAACTTTGGCGTACATACTCTGTCAGGATATCCGTATCTCTGGTTGTCGCTGCATAATCAGCAAGTGTTTCAAATATGGTCAGCAAATCTCGAATGGATACGCCTTCTTTTAAGAGATTCTGTAATACCTTTTGCACCTCGCCAAGCCCTAACAGCTTAGGAACCAGTTCATCCACAAGCGAAGGATTGGTTTCCTTCAAATTGTTGACCAGATTCTGAACATCCTGTCTTGTTAAGAGTTCCGATATGTACTGTCTGATGATTTCTGTTAAGTGAGTCGCAATAATGGAAGGCGGGTCAACAACTGTATAACCCATACTTTCAGCTCGCTCACGTTGCCCTTCCGTAATCCAGATAGCCGGTAAATGAAAGGACGGTTCAAAGGTTGGAATACCCGTAATTTCTTCTTCCACATAGCCGGGATTCATAGCCATATAATGGTCAAACAGTATTTCACCTTCACTGACCTGTATACCTTTTATCTTAATAATATACTGATTGGGGTTTAATTGAATATTATCACGAAGACGAATAATTGGCACTACTGTTCCGAGCTCTAATGCAATCTGTCTTCGAATCATGACAACTCTATCCAGCAAATCTCCGCCCTGACCCACATCAGCCAACGGAATAATACCATAACCAAATTCCAATTCTATGGGATCCACCTGTAAGAGACTGTTGACATTCTCTGGTTGTCGGATTTCCTCTGCCGCCATCTCCTCTGCATCTACTTCACTCTCTATCTTAGCAGTTTCTATAGTACCGGCAATCATTCTTCCGGTCACGATAAAAATCAAACCAAGTGCTAAGAATACAATAGCGGGCAACGGTGTTACAATACCCAGTATGGCGATAATGGTTCCGACCAAATACAGCACCTTGGGTACGCCGAACAACTGTTTCACCAGAACAGAACCAAAGTCAGCATCTTTGGAGCCTTTGGTAACTAAAATACCAGTTGATAAGGATATCAAAAGTGAAGGAATCTGACTGACAAGTCCATCACCTATTGTCAAAATAACGTATTTATCAAGAGCAGCAGAAAATTCCAGATTCTGACGCAGTACACCCATTGCAATACCGCCGACTACGTTAACTATGGTAATCAGCAAACCCAGGATAGCATCTCCCTTTACATACTTAACCGCACCATCCATGGAACCGAAAAAGCTGGCTTCTTCCTGAATCTTATCACGTCTGCGTTTGGCTTCCGTATCACTAATTGCGCCTGTATTTAAGTCCGCATCTATGGCCATCTGTTTACCGGGCATCGCATCCAACGTAAATCTGGCAGTTACCTCGGCAACTCTTTCTGAACCTTTATTGATAACTAAAAACTGAACCATCAAAAGAATAATAAATACGATTGCACCTACAATCAAATCCCCGCCACCTACGTAAGTACCGAAGGTTGTAACTACCTGTCCAGGGTTACCGGTGGTTAGTATTAATTTAGTTGATGATATATTCAGTCCCATTCTAAACAAAGTGGTAAACAATAGAATAGTCGGGAAATAGGATAAATCTAAAACTTCCTGGGAGAACATGGCAGAAAACATGACCGTAAATGCCACTGCAATATTACAGGCCAGTAAAACATCCAGAAGCCATGGGGGAATGGGCACTAACATCATAACAAACGCCGCAACAATATATGCAGCTACAGCTACATCCGCTTTTCTCATGCCTGATCTCCCTTCCCTTTCACTTTTCCTTTGAGCTGATATACAAAGGCAAGTACCTCTGCTACTGCCTGATATAATTCAGGCGGAACCAGTCCTCCTATTTCCACATTGGCATAAAGCATTCTTGCCAGTGGCTTGTTTTCAACAATTTCAATACTGTTCTCTTTTGCTACATCCTTAATTTTCTGAGCTAGGTAGTTCTCTCCTTTGGCCAGTACATAAGGGGCGTCATATTTATCTGCATCATACTTAATTGCTACTGCATAATGCGTCGGGTTGGTGATAACAACATCCGCTTCAGGAAGTTGCTGCATCATACGCCGCATGGAAGCTTCTCTCATACGTTGCTTTTGCTTACCCTTGATTTGAGGATCACCTTCCTGGTTCTTATATTCATCTTTTACTTCCTGCTTGGTCATTTTCATATCATCATTGAATTTCCATTTCTGATATGCAAAATCAGCAAAAGCGATAATCATATATACAATTGCAATTCGTATGCCTAAATCTACTACAATTTCCCCAATCAGACCAATTGCCTGATTGATCGAAATATCATAAAGTAAAAATATTTGGGTTTCCTTCCCCTTTAGATAGGAATAGACCACATAACCTATGACAAACAGTTTTAGCATTGACTTCACTAATTCTACCAATGAATTCGCTGAAAACATGCGTCCAAAACCTTTTAACGGATTTAACTTGCTAAATTTAGGTTGTAAAGGTTTCGCGGTAGGTGACCATTTTACCTGCGCAATATCACAGACAATTGCTACTACTACCGCAACAATTAGAACCGGTGCCAATATTAAAACCAACTCTATAATCATGCCTCTTAACAAAACAATCATGGAGGCGATTGGTACCTGACCGTCATACATCTGTATGGCTTCCGGTATTTGGTTATACACGGTACTAAAATATTCGATAAATGAGGTGCCAATTGTTCCTACATAAAACTTTAGTATCAAGAATAATGCCAGTAATCCAAATGCATTTGCTATTTCTTTACTTTTCGCTACCTGCCCTTCTTTACGGGCATCTTGGAGCTTTTTCGAAGTGGGTTGTTCTGTCTTCTCACCACCGGGACCATCTTTGGCAAAGAATTGCAAATTATATGAAAGTATCAATTCCTTGACCTCCTAATCCAGTATTGGCACACAACCGCTACATCATCGCTTCCGTGAAAGAAACAACCATACGCTTCATTTGCGTATAAATCATATCCGCTGCACCGGACATCATAGAAGTTGACACAAATAAAATAACCAACCCAATCAGAACCTTCATCTGAATACCGACTGCAAACATATTCAGCTGAGGTGAAACTTTCGCCAGTACACCAAGTACCGCATTTAAAACAATCATAACTGCAAATATAGGAAGGCAGATACGAAATCCCAATAACAGATAATCTGCCATAAATTCCAGCATAGAGGTCATCAGTGAGCCCGGTTGAAGAATTGCACCGTTGACCGGAATCAAAATATAGGTTTCTGCCAACGCTTTCAATAAGTATCGATGCATTCCTGAAATCATCAGCATCAGCATTACAATATAGTTATAGTAAATTCCGGTTATAGTCGCACTTTGTTTCGTGGTCGGATCCATTAAACTGGCCATGGATAATCCCATTTCCATATCTGCAATGTGACCCGCAAAAGACACGATTGACATACACAGGTTCGCGCCAAAGCCTATCAAAAGACCAGTTATTGCTTCTTTCATTACCAGCATTGAATACCCTATCAGGGTTTCATACTCCACATCCACTACCGGTACCGTATTGTATAAAAGTACAGCAATAAAAAAACTTAAGGCAATGCGTACATTTCTTGGTGTATTGCTCATACTAAAAAAAGGAGCTATAAACACAAAGCAAGTAACGCGTACCAGAATCAACAAAAAATATTCTAATTCGGCATAAGTAAATGTGTAATTCAGCATAGGCTTACCTTGTATAAATACTGAAATCAGACCACAAGGATATCATAAAACCGGTTAATTCATTCAGCATCCAGCCTCCTAACACAATTAATCCAAGAAAGACTGCAATAATCTTGGGAACAAAAGTAAGTGTCTGTTCCTGAATAGAGGTGACAGTTTGAAATATACTGATAATTAAACCCACAATTAAAGATATCAATAAAACCGGAGCTGATACCTTAATGACCAGAAATAAAGCTGTGCTGGCAATCGCTGTTACCTCATCAACTGTCATGTGATTCTCCTTCCCGACATTTTAATTCTTTATGAATCAGTCATAAGCCCCGTCAGTAAAAGGTTTTGACAAGATTTACAATAATCAAATTCCATCCATCTGCTAAAACAAATAATAAAATCTTAAAAGGCATCGATATCGTAGTAGGCGGGAGCATCATCATACCCATACTCATCAAAGTGGAGGCTACTACCATATCAATAACAATAAACGGTATATAGATACAAAAGCCAATAATAAATGCCTGTCGCAATTCTCCTACGATAAAGCTGGGAATCAATACTGCAATTGGAATACCTTCTAAGGTTCCATCCCATTCGTCCCCGCTGATTTCCATGAACATCCGAACGTCCTTGGTTTGCGTTTGTCCATACATAAACTCGCGCAAAGGAGTCATTCCTGTTTCTAAAAATTCTTCCTGTGTAATTGTCCCATTATCAAAGGGCATCACTGCTTCATTATAAATCTGTGTAATCGTAGGTCTCATAATGAAGAAGGTTAAAAACAAAGCTAACCCAATCAGAACCTGATTCGGCGGTGCTGTTTGGGTATTTAATGCAGCCCTCGTAAAATGGAGTACAATAATAATTCTTGTGAAAGAGGTCAGCATGATTAGCAATGTCGGTGCCAGTGCTATCAAAGTCAACGTAATCAGAATTCGAAGGGTTCCGTTGACCTGACCATTCCCCTCATTATTGGTAATCGTAAGGCTATTGGCAATATTCAGTTCTGTCAAATCCTCACCAGTTTCCGCGCTGCCCGGTTCATTGATGTTGGTCCGTTGCTGCGTTTCGCCTGTCAGACCTTCGTCGATTGTAGTGGCATATACTTCCAGTTGAGGAATAATACACAATATGCCTACCGTCATCAGCAGGCATATTATCTTCATCATTTTTCTAACGGCAAAGTTCTTTTTCATATTGCCTCATCCTTAGTCTTTCTCTTTATCCTTGATTTTTTTTACTTTTTCCAGAATACCGGCAAAATCTACCATTTTTCCTTCCGGGATATTCGGAATCAGTAATTCCTCTTCAGAAAGTTCAGTAAGCATATGTACTTCGTCCTTGCCAACGGCTATCACCAGATATTTGTTACCCGTTCTGACAATTTGAATATATTTATTTGGTGTCAGTCTACAGGTCTCCAACACTTCAATGTTGCCAGCAATAGTCTTTCCCCTTTGATATTTAGCAATCCATCTGGTAACTGCATAGGTAATGAACAGTACAAAAGCAAAAAGAATCAGCACTGTTATAAACTGAATATAGCTATCCGCCTTGCTTGTGAGCATATTAACCAACTACTTTCTTAACAGCTTCCAATACACGATCCGGCTGGAAAGGTTTTACGATAAAGTCCTTTGCTCCTGCCTGAATAGATTCAATTACCATAGCCTGCTGGCCCATTGCAGAACACATAATAATCAATGCATTACTGTCAGCGCCCTTAATTTTCTTCAATGCAGCTATGCCATCCATTTCCGGCATGGTAATATCCATTAATACCAAATCGGGATTCAGCTCGCTATATTTTTCAAAAGCCTTTACCCCATTTTCAGCTTCGCCGACAACATTATAGCCATTTTTCGTAAGAATGTCCTTAATCATCATTCTCATGAATGCCGCATCATCAACAATTAAAATATTTTTTGCCATAGTTTTCTCTCCTACTCTTACTTTATGATTTCGGTTACACGAATACCAAAGCTCTCTTCAATTACAACAACCTCGCCCTTGGCAACAAACTTACCGTTTACTAATACATCTATTGGTTCACCGGCTATTTTATCCAGTTCTATAATCGTTCCCGGTGCGAAGTCCAAAATTTCTGCTATTGATTTTTTCGTTCTTCCAAGTTCAACAGTTACATCCAATGGTACATCTCTGATTAATCCGATGTTTTCCTGACCGGCCAATCCACTCAAATCATTATTGAAGTTCTGGAATTGTGCGGGCTGAATATTCATATCCTGCATATTCATAGGTGTACCCATCATGCCCATTTGCGGCATACCCTGATAACCCATATTGTTCATCATCGGCATACCCATACCGCCCATATTCATTTGAGGCATCTGCGGCATTTGATTCATAGCACCCATATTCATATTTGCCTGACTGATACTTGGCTGCGGAGCAGGTGTCTCTACTGTTGGTGGAATATATGGTTCAGGCTCAGGTTGTACATCCGGCGACTGTTGTGCCATAAAGGTTTTATATAAGTCCCTTGCAAAATCTATCGGATAGAGTTGCATGATTGTACTGTCTACCAAATCGTCGATTTGCATTATAAACGATATCTTAACAAAAGTACCTGCTAGAAAAGATGCTATTTCATCTCCTTGTACAAACGATGACAAATCGATTAGATTGGCTTCCGGGGTACTGATATCAATCACTTTTCCCAACATCGTAGACATGGAAGTTGCAGCTGAACCCATCATTTGATTCATTGCTTCTGAAATTGCACTAAGATGTAACTCTCCCAGCTCTGCTTCCAAATTACTTCCGTCTCCGCCCATCATGAGGTCTGTAATGACTTTTACGTCATTTTCTTTCAAGACCATGATGTTTGAACCGTCCAGACCCGAAGTATATCGTATTTGAATAAATACACAGGGACGCTGATAGTCTTCACTGACTGTACTCCAATCAGTTAAAGTTACTACCGGTGTGGTAATGTTCACTTTGCGATTAACCAGCGAATATAACGTCGTAGCCGAAGAACCCATGCTGATATTTGCTATTTCGCCAATGGCATCTCTTTCATCCGGTGTAAGCACATCTTCATTCATTTGAGCATCCGTTTGTGCCACCGGTTCTGGTGCCTGTGATGCGTTGGTATCACCGGACATATCCATACCACTGAGTAGGGCATTAATTTCATCTTGTGATAACATTCCGTCCATGCTTTACTCCCCCTCTCTGATTACCGATGTTACCCGAATTGCATACTTATCTTTATTGGAGCCCGGCAATGCCGAAAACTTCTTAATGTTTCCAACAAATACTTCCATCTCCGAATCTACTCTGGCATCTAACCTAATTATATCACCAAGTTGTAAATTCAGGAAATCACTGACGGATACCTGACTTTTTCCAAGAACTGCTTTCACCGGTACATCTATTCTTTTAATGAGCGCTTCAATATGCTCTTCGTAATCTTCTGAATCTTCTTTTTGCATGGTAGAAAACCAATACTTGGTATTCAGTTTATCCATGACATCTTCCAAGGTAAAATAAGGAAGACATATATTCATAAATCCTTCTACATCCCCGATTCGTACATTCAAAGTAATAATTGCTATCATATCACTTGGTGCGATAACTTGAGCAAATTGGGCATTTGTCTCGATTCTCTCCATCATAGGAGATACATCTATAACATTCTTCCACGGCTCTCGCATCAACTGCATGCATATAATGATAATTTTCTCAATAATTGTCATTTCTATCTCTGAAAAGTCTCTGTTCTTTTCAAGAGTAGCCCCTTGTCCTCCAAGCATTCGGTCTATCATTGCAAAACCAAGATTGGGTGCAAGTTCTAATATAATATTACCGGTCAGTGGCTTAAAATCCACTATACCCAAAATAACCGGATTGGATAAAGCATTTGTAAACTCCGAAAACGTTACTGTTTCCGAACTTGCCACAGTTGCTTGAACACTCTTTCTTAAGTAAACCGGAAGATTCGTGGAAATCAATCTGCAGTAATGCTCATATATGATTTCAAGTGTACGTAAATGCTCTTTGGAAAACTTCGCAGGTCGTTTAAAATCATAATCCTTCACCGGTTTATCTCCGGAATCCTGCATTTGTTCCATATCCAATTCGCCGGTACTTAGTGCGTTTAGCAAATTGTCTATCTCACTTTGAGACAATACCTCGCCCACGAGTCTTCACCTCCTTCGTTCCAGCCGTTACAGTCTGTCAATAGTGTTGCCCCGTAAATGGCCTTTACTGATAGAGTGCGCTGCTCAGTGTTACATCGAATATAAAGTCAGAATCAAACAGTGCCTGTATTCTCTCTAAAATAGCTTGTTTAACTGCCTCGGGATCGGCGTTTGCTTCTTCAGTGGTAAACTGACCCACTGCATCATTTATTTCTCCCTTAATCAAATCTTCTCTGGATGCCAAATCAGCACCATAATCTTTATAATCCTTGTGCTTAATATCCATAGATAACGTAACTGAAAGCATTACATAATGATCTTTTCCATCTGCGCTCTTCTTAAGTGGTATCATCATATCCGCAATTGTATAGGGTGCAATATTCTTCATCGGAACCACTACTGCTGCTTCTTCTTCCGCAGCCTGCTCTGTCTGCAAATCCAAGCTAATCGCAGAGGCTACATCTCCGACCAGTGCAGCTGTTTTCTTATTCGTATCTGTAACGCTGAACATCATAATCGAAGTTAAAACGATATTCACAATCAATAATGCCAAAATTACAATGGATATTAGATTTTTCTTCATATTGCTTATGCCCTTTCTATTCTCGCTAATAAGAACTTAAGGAATTATATACCTTGATTTCTACTCTTCTGTTCTGTGCTCTTCCTTCCGCCGTGGAATTATCCGCAATCGGAATGTACTCGCCTCTTCCAGAATGTTTGATTTGACTCACATCCAAGGTAGTATTATCAGCCAAATAATAAAATACCGAAAGTGCTCGTCCGCTGCTCAACTCATCATTATTCGAATACTTGGAGCCTGACATAGGGACATTATCTGTGTGACCTTCTATTTCTATTAAGCCGGGGCTGAATCGCTGAAGAATAATACCCAGCTGGTTCATTAACGGCATGGCGTCCTCTTTAATTACTACACTTCCCGAATCAAATAACAGGGCTCCGTTTAAAGTCAACTGTACATACTGGGATGTAAACTCTATATCAATTTCTTTATCAAGATTCTTCTCTTGTAAGGCTTCTTCCATCTTCTCAGCCATCTCTTCGGATTCCGCCAATTTCGCTTCTTCCAAATACTCTGTTGCTGACTCTAAATCTTCAGGTACTGTCTCGCCTTCTGCATCTCTTCCTGTACTGTTGATGTACTCATCCAACTCATTTAACTGGCTGACACCGTTACTAATCAGTACGCCGTCTCCTATTGCAGTAGAACCTGCGGAAAAGATACTAAAAGTCTGATTAAAGGATGCCGCCATGAGGTCAAATTTCTGTGCATCTACTGTTGACATGGAAAAGAGCATAACGAAGAAGCAAAGCAGCAAATTCATCAAATCGGCAAATGTCGCTTGCCAGGCCGGCGAGCCTTTAGGTGGTTCTTCCGGTTTTCTTTTAGCCATCCTCTTCACCTCCGTCAGTCTGTGTTCCGCGATCTACAGGCGAAAGGAATGATTTTAGCTTCTCTTCAATAACTCTGGGGTTTTCACCCGCCTGAATCGAAAGCAAACCTTCAATCATAATTTCCTTCATCATTATTTCATTGGCATTATTTACTTTTAACTTACTGGCTACAGGCGTACAAATCCAGTTCGCCAACAAAGAACCATACAACGTTGTAATAAGTGCTACCGCCATGGACGGACCGATACTGGAGGGGTCATCCATTTCATAAAGCATGTTTACAAGACCTACCAGCGTACCAATCATACCCCAGGCAGGTCCCATTGCTCCTAAATCTTCCCAAAAGGCTATCTTTTTCTTATGTCTGTCTTCTACGCTAATCAGTTCTGTCTCCATAATACCACGTACAAGCTCCGGATCAGTACCGTCGACAATAAGTAAAATTCCCTTTTTCATAAACTCATCATCCAAATCTCCGGCAGCTTCTTCCAGTGAAAGAAGTCCTTCTTTACGTGCCACATTGGATAAATCAATAATCTTTTGAATCATCGTCTTTATATCTATTACCGGTGCTTTAAAAACCAGCATAAAGCTCTTCAGTCCACCTAAATAGTCCGAAAGAGTATTTGCTGCAAGGATAGCAAAAAAGGCACCACCAAATGTTATAATTGCTGATGGCAAATCCAAATAGCGGTCAATATTCTGTATACCAGCATTATCTATAATACCATAGGCACACATCGCAAAACAAAGCACCAAGCCTAAAATCGACGCTAAATCCACAATTTTCACCCATTTTTACGCTAATTCGCAAAAATATCCTTTCTATACGATTTTACAAGATTTTTCACCTCTTGTCTACTTTCTTTTACAATTATTTTTCTTCCTGTGGTAAATGCGATAACCGTATCCGGGGTTTCTTCCACAAGCTCCATTAAATCTGGGTTTACCAACACTTTGGCACCATTTATTTTCGTTAATTCAATCATATGTAACCCCCTTTTTATTAAAACTGCTAAAGGGAACCGACCTTACGCCCGGTTCCCTCATACCCAAATATTTTGTTTTATCACCAAATATCTGTCAATATATACCTATATTACCAATTATAACTATATTACCAATTATCTCTTCAGATTGGTAAGTTCCTCCAGCAATGTATCCGAAACTGTAATAATTCGGCTATTGGCCTGGAACCCTCTCTGTGTGGTAATCATTTCTGTGAATTCTGCGGACAAGTCCACGTTACTCATTTCCAAAACACCTGTGTTCATATAGCCACCACCGACTGTGATGTCTGAACCGATTCCGTCGAAATCGCCAGAGTTCTGTGTTGCGGAGTACAGGTTGTCGCCTTCTTTAGCCAAACCTGATGCATTGGCAAAAGATGCTGTTGCAATCTGTCCAAGCAGTCTTGACTGACCATTATCATAAGACGCGTAAATCATGCCGTCCTTCTGAATCGCTATACCGCTCATTTCACCAATCTTACGTCCTGAGCCTGCGCCTGCATTGGCGCTGTCGCCTGCTACTGCATTAATGGTAGAGGCTTTATTATTGTTGTAATTTGAAGTTGCAGAGAAATCAATATCAATGTTGGCAAATTGTGGAAAAGCATCTTGATCAAATGTAATGGTCGCCACTTTGTTCTCAAAAGTATCGTCGGTTTCTAATCCCGTCGTGCTGACATAATCAAAAGTTCCCTGACCCTCTACAAACTTCAGATAAGCTGAGTTTGTTGCACCTGTGATTGCTGCTGCCGTCGTGGAATTATCTGTTAATTCAGTTGCTCCGCTTCCAAATGTCACCCCTGCTCTGTTGGCATCGGTCAGTATGGACTTACCGTCTACATCCAGAAGATCATCCATCTTCACATAGAAGTCTCCCTTTGTACCATCGCCATTTACTGAATGGACACTGAATCTGGCGGTATATTTATATCCTTGGCGGTCATAAATTTCCAGATTCATAATTTTTCCGGAAGGTGCATTGACATCATTATCTTTTGCATCAACGATTCCGCTGACTGTTGCTTTGCTCGTTTCTTCCGGTGGATAGGTCATATTGACATCTGTCATAATTCTTAAAGCCGAAACTGTATCTTCCTTAATAGCCAGCTTACCTGTTTCATCCTCTACTGCCTGCCATCCCATCACATTATATCCGTTGCTGGTCATGGCAAGATTTCCTTTACCATCAACATAGAAAGAACCGTCTCTGGTGAAGAAATTATCCGCTCCGTTGCTGACTACGAAGAATGCATCACCCGTAATCATGATATCAAACGGGTCATTAGTGGTCTGACTTGCGCCCTGACCGGAAATAGCTGTTTTAATGGCACCTGTTTTGGCACCCAAACCAATCTGTCTGGCATTCACACCGCCGACGCCGGTTGTTGCATTAGCACCGGATGCTGACTGTGTGGTCTGATACATCAAGTCACTGAATGTCATGGACTGTGACTTATAAGCTGTGGTGTTAACATTGGCAATATTATTACCAATAACATCCATTCTTGTCTGGTGTGTTTTTAAGCCTGCTACACCAGCATATAATGATCTCATCATAATGAAATGACCTCCTTAAGCTTTTACCGTTTTTGTTCCGTCTGTCATTCGGGAACTTGCTAGCCTCCATAAGGTCCGGCTAAATAATTACGGCTCCATCGATGTTGGTAAAAATGTTCTCTGCTGCATCTGTTTGGTTCATAGCTGTTATGACCGTATTGCTTGGAATATTCACTATAAACGCCAGCTGATCTACAATTACCAGTGATTCTTTAATTCCTTTCTGTTCTGCTTTTGCAGTACCTTCCTGCAAGCGATTCATCTGGTCTGTGGTTAATTCAATATTTCTGTCTGCCAGTCTTCCCGCTGCATGCTTTGAAAATCTGACTTCGCCTGTTTCTTTGGCTTTCTTGCTTTCCAAAATTTCCTGAAAAGAAAGTCCTTCGCCAGTGGTAACAGGTACATTGCCCTTTTTAGGATTCAGGTACTGGTCTTGCAGCTGTTCAATTGAAAGGAATCCGTTATTTTGAATTTTCATATTCCTCTCCTCCTTGAGCTGTTATCTGCCTCCTGCATCAAATCAGGTTCCTGTTGTCTCATCAGTTGATTCTGTTGTTTCATCCGTTTTTCCGGCGGTCTCATCAGTTGTTTTATCGGTTTCATCCGTTGTTTTATCGGTCTCATCCGTTGATGGTTCTTCGTCCGGTTTCGCTGCTTCAACTAACGCTTCCATTTGAGCTACATATTCCTCCAGTTTCTTGATATATGCATTTGCAATGAAGGATTGCTGATAAGGTGTCATGTTGTTAAATCCAGTGCTGAGTCCGTCAATTGTTTCCTTATCACCTAAACTCAACTCATTTAGTGAAGGAAGTTGGTTCATTGCAGTTGCGAAAGCGACTGCCAAATCATATGCTGTCTGATAAGTGGGGTCTACTACTGCTTTCACATCATCTGCTGAATAAATCGTGCCATCAATGGATACAAACGCTTTATTGTTTTCATAGGTTACATATTCAACCACACCTTGAATTTCTTTGGTTTCTCCATTGGTATCGGTAGTTTCCACATTAACCAGTTGTCCTACCATAGAGGATGCTCTGGATAATTCCATGGATGATGACATGTTTTGCATTTGTTCTACCTGTGAAAAGGTTGCATACTGTGATATGTATTCCGTGTTAGATGTTGGTTCCAGTGGATCCTGGTATTTCATCTGTGCTACTAAAAGCTGTAAAAAAGCATCCTTATCCATTCCGTTTTTGGAAGCTGCTTTTTTGACTGAGCTTTCCGATGCAGTTTCCTGAATCTTGCCGTCTTCTACGATTGCTCCTACTGCCATTGTTGCTCCTTTCTGCACCTGAGTGCTGTTTTTTGTTATACAGTGTAATCTACTGTATTTCCGTTCATCTCCATCATTCTAGCAGCTAATACTTCTTCTTCGCTTGCTTCTTCTTCAAACAACCCGTCCAGTTCATTTAGATTAAGTCTTCTGGGTGTTTTCCTGCTACCTTGTGAAGCAGCGTTTTCTTCTCGTCCCTGTCCCTGCCAAAGATTGCTTTCAAAACCATGGGCATCAACTGTTACTTCCACCGATTCTACTTTTACGCCCTGGTCTTTCAGATTATCCTTTAACTCTACAATCTGGCTTTCAATTGCTGCCTTGACTGTTTCGTTTTGTACCTGGAACTGTGCTGTTACTTCACCACCTTTGGTGGTTAATTGTACATGTACTGTTCCAAGGCTTTCCGGATGTAATTGCATCTCCAGTTGGTTCATATCCGGTTTTAGTTGAATCTTCATATAATCCATAATCTGATTCATAATTTCCTGCGTCGTCCGGTTGAAAATACTGCTGTTTTGTTCAATCGGAGCCTCTGCTGCAGGTGTTTTGCTTTGCAACAATGTTTCGAGAAGTGGATTACCTGTTCCATAACCTTCGCCTTTACTTTCCTGACTGCCACCTTGTGCATTGCCTTTTGCTTGTTGTCCCGACTGCTCTTCCAAAGGTTTCTCTCCGACTGGCGACTCTATGCCAACTGTTTTCTCAACGTTAGGGGACGGGGGTTGTGTTTCATTTTCTACTCCGACTGTTTTCTCAACGCTAACAACGCTAAGGGACGGGGGTTGTGTTTCATTTTGCGACTGAACAACTGTGTCAGCTGTCTGTTCTGCTAAAGCTGTCCGTTGTCCTTGTTCAATCATTTCCTCGAATTGCTGCGGATTTACATTCATATCCTGCATGAGTTCGTTTTTGACTTGGTCTGTCAACTGAATCAAATTTTGCAAATCCTGAAAAAGTGTTTCATCAGTTAGCAAAGATGAAATGTCTGCTTCTCCCGATAATTGCAAAACCAACTGTGACAGTTGTGCCGTATCAAACAACGAATATACGGATAATCCAAGCTCCTCCATTGCCTTGCTCACTTCTTCCGATGTTACACCCAGTTCTTCGGCAATTCCTTGCACGATTTCCTGTCCAGCTTCTTCAATCGCCTTTTGATTTTCTGTATCTACCTTCGATTCACTGGTTTTCTCAGTGTTTTCTCCGGCTTTAACAGCTTCTCGACGACTGTTGGTGACTGCACTTTTTTCTTGGGCTCTAGAAGTTTCCTGCCTGGTTTGAAGCTGCGAAGCACTGGATGCTTCGGGGTCTTTTCCCTGTGCCTTACTCATGGCGTCTCCAAAACCGGAAGCAGTGCTTGCTCCGCCTGTCGAGGTGATGTTTCTTGTTCCCATACTTCCGACGAAATTCATTAGGAAACCCACATCCTTTACAGGTGCACTTGTCATTCCTTTTCCTCCTGTCTTTATAAGTCCTGTTTTAGGACTCTTTTTCAAGGTACATTACTTATATCGGTTAAAGGAGTAGATTTCTTAAGCTTCAGGGTCCATAATCTTGGTGATTTTAGCCGCAATTTCTGAATCCATTACGCCTAATATCTTTCCCCTGTCATCCGCCTCCATTATACCCAGTATTCTGGCTGCCAAATCTAAATTATCGGTCATGGACTCAAAAATAGCTGCTGCTTCCTTGGGCTTCATTTCCGAATAAGCTTTGGCATAATTCTTCACTTCATCGCTTTCTTCCAGCTGTGTCACTACCTGCTTATATAGGTATTCCGCAACTGCCGGATCCATGGATTCAAAATACTTTCTGTATTCTTCTATTCCCGGTCCCTTATCTGCATAAACTACTTCTTCATAAAATTCTGTTTTGATTCGCTGGAATTCTACCTGACTGTCTTCAAAAGTCTTAAGGCGTTCCACCTCTACCTGCAACTGTGCCACTTCATCTGAACTGGTTATTTCTGCTGCTTTGGCTCTTTCCAACTCCAGCTCCAGCTCCTTAATATAATCCACTGCTTCTCTCAGGTTGTCGTAACCGCCATAAGCAATTTCGCCTTCTGCTTCTTCCACAATGGTCTCTGTGCTCTTTGGTAAAATCAAATTGAGTACCGGAACATCTTTTAATACTGGGGTCAGCACATTGCTTCCAAAACCACCAAAATCCAATTTAACAATCAGGCATAAAATGCCAATCCAAATCAGCACAATTACAAAAGTAACCATAAAAACCGAACCACTGTTGCCGTCATCTTCCTCGGACAGATCCGCTTCTCTTATGGCTATTTCTTTCGCACGGGCTTTTACTTCCTTTTTTTGTTGCTTCTCTTCCGCCCTCAGCTTCTTCTTTTCTTCAGCAAGACGCTTTTTTTCAACTTTGATATCCTGGGGTTCTTGTTTATCAGCTTCTGCCATCCTAATCTCTTATCCTTCCTGCTATTTAGTCACTCGGTGCTTATATTATCTTCTTAAGACTCTTTTCTGCTGTGCGTATAGCTGGTCAGTTCGTCAACTTCCTTGCCTTCTCTTACATTCTCATCATGCACAAAATCTTCAAACGCCTTTTCTCGCAGTCTTTCCTGTGTTCGGCTTTCCAATCTGGCGTTTTGCAATTTAACCCTTGCTTCTTCCAACTTTTTAGTTGCTAAAGCCACGCACTCCTGCTGTGTTTGGATAAATTCTTTGATTCGTGCTATGGAATCTCTGTTTTCTATAATTTCACGTACTTTCAAGCTGTCCTTTTGGAGCTCGCGCCCCTGTTCTTCGTAGAGGGCTTTTCGATTAAACAGGAATTCCAGTTTCGCCTCTTCTTCATTCAAGTGTGCTCTTGCTGTCCCGAACTCCATCTTGGCCTGATCTTCCATTTTCGCCTTAATATTAAAGATACTCTGCATCCGATACACAAATCTTGCCATAGGTTACTCCTAATTAGTCTCCTGTTCGGAAAAGATTCCATTCAGCAGTTCCACGGTTTCCTCATAGGTATATTTATCCCCAACTTCCTGCATCAGGAACTGATTTACTGCCTCTATCTTCGAAATCGCATAGTCAATACCGGGATTGCTTCCCTGTCTGTATGCTCCAATATTAATTAAATCCTCAGCATCGGTATAAGTAGCCAGTATATTCTTTAATTTACCAGCAGCATTCTTATGCTCTCTGGGTGTAATCTGGCTCATACATCTGGAAATACTTTGTAATACATCAATGGCCGGATAATGGTTCTTATGTGCCAGTTTTCTGCTCAGCATGACGTGTCCATCCAGTATGCTTCGTGCAGTATCCGTAATTGGTTCATTGAAGTCATCGCCATCCACAAGTACGGTGTACAAGCCGGTAATAGAGCCTTTTTCTGTACGTCCGGCTCTTTCTAATAATTTCGGCATTTCCGAGTAAACACTGGGCGGATACCCTCTTGATACCGGCGGTTCTCCACTAGCCAAACCAATCTCTCTTTGTGCCATGGAGAAACGGGTCAGAGAATCCATCATCAACAGCACATCTTTTCCCTGATCCCTAAAATATTCTGCAACGGCAGTAGCCGTCTGCGCTGCTTTTTTTCGTTCCAATGCAGGTCTGTCAGAGGTTGCTACCACAATAATCGAACGTTTCATACCTTCCGGTCCGAGGTCTCTTTCGATGAATTCCTTAACCTCTCTGCCACGTTCTCCAATCAGTCCTATGACATTAATATCTGCCTTTGTATTTCTTGCAAACATACCAAGTAATGTAGATTTGCCCACACCTGAACCGGCGAAAATACCGATTCGTTGCCCTTTTCCAATAGTAATCAGACCATCTACGGCCTTAACACCAAGCGGCAATACCTCATCTATGATTTTACGGCTCATGGGGTCCGGTGGCTTGGCTTCAACAGAATACTCTTTTCCTGTCAGCAATATCTCCTCGTCCGGTTGTCCAAGACCGTTTAATACATGTCCTAAAAGACTTTCTTCCACTCTGATTTGTAACGGTGCTCCGGTATTCTCCACGCTGCAACCGGGGCCAATTCCTTCCACATCCTGATAAGGCATCAGTAATGTTTTGCCTTCTTTAAAGCCAACTACCTCAGCAAGTGCCGGTTGCCCGCCTCCCGTTAAGGTATTGGGATAAATCCTACAAATATCGCCCAATTTGGCCGTAGGACCAGACGATTCAATGGTTAAACCGACTACATTAACAACCTTTCCTTTGACCTTAAAAAAGCTGCCATCAGACTCTCTTATGTATTTTGTAAAGTCAATATCGGGCATAATCAACTTGTTTCCACCTTTATTTTTTGTAGGAAAGAAGACATAATTTTCTTTTCAGTTCTTCCAATTCTGTATCCAGCGAGCAATCATAGATTCCGCCATCAGTCTCAATCATGCATTGTGTTGGTGCAAGTGTCATATCTGCAATAATCTCCACGTTGTGCCCGGTGGTTCCCGTCTCTTCCAAGATTCTGTCTTTATCATTATTGACAATTGGAAAGTCCTGCTTGGAACAATGGATAATATAATTTTTTTTGGTCTCCGTTTTTTGCATGGCATCTATAACCAGTTCTGTTACCAACTGCTTATAGGAGGATAAATCCACTTTAAAAATATGTTCATAGATTCCTGTAAGGACTTCTATGAACGTTGGTTCCAACTCATCTATCATTTGCTGATACTGCAGCATTAATTGTTTTTCCTTGATTGCAACTTCTTCTTTTTGAGCATTGACCTGCGTCATGCCCTCTTCATAACCAGCTTGATAGCCCTGCTGTTTGGCATCTTCCATAGCCTGATATTTCATGTGCTCGATTTCAGCTTCTGCATTTGCCAGCATTTCCTGTGCATCCAGTTCCGCCTGTTTGCGCTGTTGATTAGCTTCTGCCAGCGCCTGTTCCGCTCTGGCCTGCGCTTCCATAGCAGCACTTTCTCTCAGTGCATCCTCACCTTCCTGATCTAAAAGGGCGTCCACTCTGTCGACATCCAGCCCTGATACGAAATCATCATTTGTTGCCAAGGCCTCTTCTTCCTGAATCCTCATAGCCTGATGTGCTGCTGCCTCTTTTACCTTTTGTTCCACCAGATCGTTTGTGTTAATCACGCGTGTATTCCCGTTCACCACTACCCAACCTGCTTTATACAAATTATTAGACAATGATTTCGTCACCTCCACCTCTGGAAATAACGATTTCACCTGAGTCTTCCAGTTTTCTGATAATATTAACTATCTTCTGCTGTGCTTCCTCAACATCTTTCATACGCACAGGACCCATAAATTCCATATCTTCTTTAATCATAACCGCAAGTCTCTTGGACAGATTGTTATAAATTGCATTTTGCACTTGTTCGTTGGCACCCTTTAATGCCAATGCCAAATCATTATTATCCACATCACGTAAAACACGCTGAATCGCACGATCGTCCAAAAGCAAGATATCTTCGAATACGAACATCTTCTTTCTGATTTCGTCTGCCAATTCCGGTTCTTCGATTTCCAGTGTTTCCATGATATGTTTTTCGGTTCCTCTGTCTACGGTATTCAAGATATCTACTACTGCATCTACACCGCCGATAATGGTGTAATCCTGATTTACCAAGGATGCCAACTTGGATTCCAACACCTTCTCCACTTCCTTTACTACATCCGGACTTGTTCTGTCCATGACAGCAATACGTTTTGCTACATCTGCCTGTCTGTCAGGTGGCAGTGCTGAAATAATCAGCGCTGATTGTGACGGTGGTAAATAGGATAAAATAAGAGCAATTGTCTGTGGATGTTCATCCTGTATAAAGTTCAAAAGCTGTGTCGCATCTGTTTTTCGTACAAACTCAAATGGTTTAACCTGCAAGGAAGCCGTCAACTTACCAATAACATCCATGGCCTTGTCTGACCCGAGTGCTTTTTCAAGCAATTCTTTGGCATAAGAAATACCACCTTCCGCAATATATTGCTGCGCAAGGCAAACCTGATAGAATTCTTCTAGCACCTCTTCTTTCAGTTGGGGTGTGACGCTTCTTGTATTGGCAATTTCCAACGTTAATTCTTCGATTTCCTCTTCCTTGAGATGCTTAAAAATCGTTGCCGATCTTTCCGGTCCCAATACAATCAAAAGAATTGCCGCTTTCTGAAGACCTGATATTTTTTCCTCCACATATCTAGGCATATTCTATCTTTCCTCCCGTACTGTCCTTCATTTTTATCCCCACTCTTCATTCAGCCAGTTTCGCAACAAATTGGCAGCTGCTTCCGGATTATCTTCAACAAATTTCTCAATCATTCTTCTGGTTTCAGAAACCTGTTCTGTTGAAATATCTTCAAGCTCTACCTCTGGCTGGGACTGTAACAGAGATTCTACCGAAAGCTCTTCCTGCTGTTGTCCTTCCTTATCAGAACGCATACTGCGCAGTACTACGAAGGCAAGAAGGCCTAATATGATGACAATTAGTACAATCTGCATAATATCGGAGGCTGACACATTCAAACCTTCCGCATCAAAAAATACATTTTGTGAGTAAGCTACAATGGCAATATTATCTGCCGGAATACCGGTTGCCATGGCAACTACATTATAAATATCCTCTGAAACGTCCAGTTGTGTCTGGGCGGTATTGGCTAATTTGTATTCATCCCATGTAATGCCGTCAAGAAGTCCCTGTGAACGCACATCCTCTTCTCGGACTATATTCATATTAATAGCAGTCAATGAAATAGAAGACTGGGCATAATTGACCGTTCCAGGCGGTACTTCTTTATCAGTTATCCGCTCACCCGGAAGATAATTTCGTTCTTCTTCTGTTACTGTAGAACTGCTTTCGCTATTATCCTGATACATGTATTCCACTTCGCCATTAGAATCCGTACCGGGCACCCCACCGTCGCCGTTGGTTGATTCGGAATTGTAGATTCGTTCAGAAGAAAGATACCCCTGGGTATTCCCATCTGGGACAAAATACTCATGCTCTCTTTCTGTTGCTGAGGAAAAATCCACATCCAGATTCATAGCCACTTCTACTTTATCAAATTCATTGGTGCCAAGCAGTACCTGCCTGACCTCATTTTTAACCTTACTTTCCCACTGTGCCTTCACACCCAGTTGGGAACTTGCTGTGCCCGATGCACTGTAACTTTCATCACCGGAAAAGAGCATATTGCCTTCTGTATCTGTTATGACAATATTCTCTTCCGTCTCATTTCCTATACCAACTGAAATAGCTTTAGCCAGTCCAGCTGCATTATCAGGGGTAAATTCACCATCCAGTTCCAGCACTACCCATGCACCGGATTCCTCTTCCGAAGCAATTAATGTACCGTCATTTTCAGGAATATATAAATCTACCACAGCACTCTTAATAGAGGTGAATTTGGCCAACATATCATTAGCCAACTGACTTTCCATATACTTCTCATATCGTTTTTGCTTATCTGATTCAGTTGTACTGAAGCCACCACTTGTAACATTATCAATTGTATATGCATTGGATTGAATGTCATTGGCTCCCAATAACAGATTTGCTTCACCTAATTGTTCTTTATTAATACTGATTTGATAACCATCATCTGATACTTGATGATCCAGTGCTGCTTCCGTCAACAAATCGGAAACTTCAGAAGCCTCCTTAGTACTTTCGCAATTGAGAAGTACAACATACTGGGGGCGTGTTAAGATAGTAACTAATATACCAAGAGCCAAAATCACACCAGCTCCTGCTGAAATAATAAATGTTTTTTGCTTGGTAGAAAACTTATTCCACCATTCCAACACTTTGTTCCAAAGTTCTTTTAACCGCTCCGCCATATCCTTCTCCCACTTGTATCTTGTTTATTTACCCTCTGTACTAAATCTGCATCTGCATAATTTCTTTATAAGCTTCTAAAAATTTATCTCTCACTGCTACTGTATACTGCAAGGCAGTGGATGCCTTTTGCAAAGCATTCGTCAACTCATGCGTATTTTCAGTCTCCCCTAATGCCCATTTAATCTCTTCGTTTTCTGCATCAGAAAGATAAGCATTGGTAGTGCCAAGGCTTTCCATCGCTTTGTTGAAAATACTATCAAATTCTCCTGTGGATTCCGTTTTTTGCAGAGGTGAACTCTCCACTGCTTCTCTTACTGCACCTGATGAAATATTATAAAAAGACGAAATATCCATGTTTTACTCATTCCCTTTCTCATATGTAGGCAAGATTCCAACTACTATTGACTCATTTCCAATCCTTTGATTGCAATACTCTTGCTGGCGTTAAATGCAGTAGCATTGGCTTCATAAGAACGGCTGGCATCAATTAAGTTTGTCATTTCTGTAACAATATTCACGTTGGGATAAGTCACATAGCCATTTTCATCTGCATCCGGATGAGACGGATCATATACTGTGTTCATCTGTGTCCATTCATCTTCTGCAACCTTCGAAACTTTCACGCCCATGAAATCAGCCTGTGCGCTATCTAAAAAGCTGCTAAAAGTACCGACTTTGCCACCACACTCTTCAAAAGTTACTACTTTTCTTCGATAGGGGGTGCCGTCTTCCGTTCTGGTTGTATTGGCATTGGCTACATTTTCAGAAATGATATCCATACGATACCGCTGTGCAGTCATACCTGATGCATTGATATTAAAAGCCGAAAAAATACTCATCTGCGTTTACCTCCTTTTACTTCATTACCATCTTCAAATTACTGAATTCATGATTCATGCTTGCAACTAATCCGTTATACTTGATTTGATTGGACGCAAGCTCCACGTTTTCAGTATCTATATCTACGTTATTTCCATCCATTCTATAAGAAAAATTTGCAGCATCCGTATACACTCTGGCTTTCAGTTCGGTGGAGGTCAGTGCCGAAACCTTGGAATCCACTGTCTGATATCTGGAATTACCCAGAGCTCTCCTGAGCTGAGATTCAAAATCAATATCCTGCCGTTTGTATCCCGGCGTATCTACATTGGCAATATTATTGGCAATTAAATCATTTCTCTGCCATGCCGCGTCTGCTGTCTTACTCAAAACATTTACATAATCAAATACATTACTGTTAATCAATATGCTGCTCCTTTCCAAAAGCTTTTCGCATCAGTCGGCGCAAACTTCGCTACTATGCCTACCTTATTTCATTATAGTTTATTTACATGAAAAGACAAGTTATTTTTCAAAAAAATCCAAAAAATATACTTCATATAGTGGATTAGGTCTACATAACAACCCAATATATAGGTTTTACTCATTTTGGTACATTTTCCCACACCTCCCTTAAAAGTTCTTCAAAATAACACAAAAAAGATTTATGAATACTACTCATAAATCCTTTTATATTAATAATAATCCATTATTAATTATTCAATTGTTTGTTATTTTTTTATTACAATGTAGTTCTCTTCTGATAACTGTTATCCCGTTTGCTGTCATTTCATACTTTCGTTCTTCAGCTTTTCAACTTCATCAAACACCATGTCATTTAAGACCTTAATGTAAGTCCCTTTCATTCCAGAGGAACGAGATTCAATGACACCGGCGCTTTCAAATTTTCGAAGCGCATTTACAATAACAGAACGGGTAATTCCCACGCGATCAGCAATTTTACTGGCAACCAGAATTCCTTCCATGCCATTCAGCTCATCAAAAATATGTACCACAGCTTCCATTTCCGAATAAGATAACGTATTGATTGCAGATTTAATCACTGCCAATTTCCGGCTTTCTTCCGCATTTTCTTCATTTACAGCACGAAGCATTTCCAGACCAACTACCGTTGTACCATATTCGCATAAAATAATATCGTCAATATCGTAATGGTCGGTACATTTATAGATAAATAAAGTACCAAGGCGTTCACCTGCAATTTCAATAGGGGTAATAATCGCTTGAAAACGAGTTGCATCACCCTTTTCAAAACCCAGTGTCTCCAAATTTACATTTTCTTTGGTGGATAAGACTGCTAAAAGCCTCTCATTCAGCATACCGTCTATAAAACCGCCGACCTGATCCACAATCAGCTCTGTAATAGACTCAACACTGTTTGAATCTCCTACACCGAGCACTTTGCCTTTTTTACTGATAACCAATACATTGGATCCCAGAATTTCACACAACACGGAGCAAATATCATTAAAAACCACTTTGCTGGAATTATTATTATGTAAAAGTTTACCAATTTTTCTTGTTTTGTCTAATAATTGTACGCTACTCATGCCATACCTCCATGAAAACTCAATAGTTTAAATGTATTGTATCACACGCTTTTCACATTTTCAATAATTCTATGGCAATTTTAAAAATATTTCGCTAAATAAAGTAAATTTTCTGAAATTATTGTTCGCTTTCATTCATTATTGACACATAATCGCAATCTTCATTCATACAAGCAAGTTTATTTCCTTTGTACAATAATAGCGAACCGCACACGGGACATTTCTCCTTGGAAGGCTTCTGCCAAACCATGAAATCACATTCCGGATTGCCGATACAGCCA
Source organism: uncultured Lachnospiraceae bacterium (assembly GCA_964571145.1). Classification (GTDB taxonomy): domain Bacteria; phylum Bacillota; class Clostridia; order Lachnospirales; family Lachnospiraceae; genus Suilimivivens. The sequence goes on from CAZNAP010000014.1 coordinate 37,818, forward strand.
TAATACTTTCTGCCTTTACGGGTCTTCTTGAGAACAATATCTTTCCCACACTTGGGACAAGCAACGCCTATTTTTTCAAAATAAGGCATGGTATTGCGGCACTCAGGAAAGCCGGGGCATGCTAAGAAGCGACCGTGAGGTCCGTACTTAATGACCATATTTCTACCACATACTTCACATATTTCATCGGATACTTCATCCGCAATATTAACCTCTTTCAGCTCGCGCTCTGCAACCTCTACCGCCTGATCCAAATCCGGATAAAAATTCGATACAACTGTTTTCCAATTGACCGTTCCTTCTTCAACACCATCCAGTAACGCTTCCATATTAGCAGTGAAGTTCACATCCACAATACTCGGGAATGCTTCCCTCATCATATTATTAACCACTTCCCCCAATTCTGTTACATACAGATTTCTGTTTTCCTTGGCTACATATCTTCTTGCTATAATCGTAGTGATTGTAGGTGCATAGGTACTTGGACGTCCAATTCCCAGTTCTTCCAAAGCACGAACCAAAGATGCTTCTGTATAATGAGGTGACGGCTGCGTAAAGTGCTGTTTCTCGTCAAAATTCTCAAGAGTCAGTTTGGTATTTGTATCAATTCCGGTCATCAGGAAATTGGTTTCTTCTTTATCGTCTTCCTGTGTATAAACGCTCATAAAGCCGTCAAATAACATCTTGGATGCTGCAACTGTAAAACGATGTTCTCCTGCATCAATTCTAACGGAGGTCGTTTCGAATTTGGCCGGCTGCATTCTGCTGGCTGCAAAACGTTTCCAAATCAACTGATACAATCGCAGCTGGTCTCTGGACAGAGAATCTTTCATTTCTGCCGGCGTGCGTGCTATATCAGTAGGACGGATTGCTTCATGCGCATCCTGTATTTTTTTATTGGACTTTTGATCTTCTGTTTTGCCGGCAGTGTATTTCTCACCATACATTTTGGTGATATATTCATGTGCCAGCAGTTCAGCTTCCTGTGATACTCTGGTAGAATCCGTACGCAAATAAGTAATGATACCAACCGTACCATTGCCCTTTATTTCTATACCTTCATAAAGCTGCTGTGCCAATCGCATTGTTTTCTGTGTAGAAAAATTCAAAACTTTACTTGCTTCCTGTTGCAAAGTGGAAGTTGTAAATGGAAGGGGTGCCTTCTTGATTCTTTCACCCTTCTTGACCTCAGTTACTTTGAATTCTGCTTTTTTAACTTCTTTTATAATTTGATCCAACTCTTCCTTAGAGGAAATTGTTGCTTTCTTATCTTTCTTTCCATAATACTTGGCTATCAAAGGTTTCTTCTCGCCTTTGACAGCAAAAGTAGCATCTAATGACCAATATTCTTCTGGTATAAAACTGTTAATTTCTTCTTCACGGTCACAAATAATACGAAGTGCTACAGACTGTACTCGCCCTGCGCTGAGTCCTCTCTTTACTTTAGCCCATAATAAAGGTGAAATACGATAGCCTACCATACGGTCAAGCATACGTCTTGCCTGCTGTGCATCTACCAGATCCATATCGATTTCTCTGGCATTTTTCAAAGATTCCTTTACAGCATTCTTGGTAATTTCATTAAAAGTAATTCGATAAACCTTTTTATCTTCCAGCTTTAACGCCTTCAGTAAATGCCATGAAATTGCTTCTCCTTCACGGTCAGGGTCAGTTGCCAGATAAATTTTTTCAGCTTTCTTCACTTCTTTTCGAAGGTTAGCAAGAATATCTCCCTTCCCACGAATTGTTATATATTTAGGTTCATAACCATGTTCCACATCCACACCCAACTGACTTTTAGGTAAATCCCTAACATGTCCGTTACTGGCTGCTACCTCATAATTTGTTCCCAAAAATTTCTTTATGGTCTTGACTTTCGCTGGTGATTCCACTATAACCAAATACTTTGCCATTTGCTTCCCTACCCTCTTGATACCTCATTTACACAATTTTGACTTGTAGCTTGCAACACTATACACTAAAAAAATAATTCTTGCAAGCACTAAATTATTTTGACATAGTAACCATTGGTAATCTGTTCCGCATAACCAGACATACAAAGTCCCAATAACGTCTGCAGCAAAACAGGCATGGAAATGTCCTGTTTCTGAGCCGAAATCATTTGTATGGATTGGGGATAGTAATCCAGCACATGCCAAATTTCTTCTTCTATATTAGATGCAAATCGCATCACCTTTGGAGCAGTTATCTTTCCGCCGGTTGACTGCCCTGTTAACTCATAAATCAAGTCCTCCGGTATTGTAACCATTCCGGCGCCTTGCCTAATCAAACGATTACAGCCCTTGCTGAGGGCATCCGTTACTCTACCCGGCAAGGCATATACATCTCGTCCCTGCTCCAGTGCCATATCCACCGTAATTAAAGTCCCACTTTTTTCTTTGGCTTCTATTACCACAACCGCATCGGACAATCCACTGATAATCCGATTGCGAAGTGGAAACAAACCGGCTTTTGGCAAGGTGCCCGGCACATACTCCGAAAGAACTCCTCCTTGTTGCATAATTGCCTGATAAAGCGACAATTTTTCTTCCGGATAACAAATATCTACTCCACAGCCCAGTACTGCAAAGGTTTCTCCACCTGCAGCAATAGCACCCTGTTGACTGATGCTGTCTACCCCATTTGCCATACCACTGATTACCTGAATACCGGCACCTGCCAGTACTTCGCCATATTGCCTGGCCATATACCTTCCATATTCGCTGCACCTTCTCGCCCCAATAACAGCCACACTGATTTTCTGTTCATCAGGCAGCTTTCCTTTCACATAGAGACTGTTAGGTGCATCCGGAATATCGGCTAGTCGTTTAGGAAAAAGCGAATGTGCGCGCGGATAAAATAGAATGCCCTGCTGCAATAAGTCCTGATACTGCCACTCCACATTCCACGTTTCTTTGCTCAGCAAAAATGCGTTTAACTGTTTTCCTTTTAGCAGTTCTCCGGCTTCTTTGTCAGAAATATGATAAACATTTTGAGCCGTGCCTGCATACTGTAGCAATTCTGCTTCCGTTTTCTTTCCGATGCCTTCTATATTGTTAAGCCAGTAGGCATAAGGTAATTCTGCGTTCCAATCCGTTATTGATTTCTCCAATATTTTCCTCCGTTCACTCGATAGCTGACCGCTTCAGCCAAATGTGTAACCTTGATCTCATGACTTTCCTCTAAATCAGCCAGTGTTCTTGCTACCCTCAGAATTTTATGATAGGCCCTGGCACTCAATTCCATTTTATGAAATACTTTTTCAAGAAATTGTCGTTCTTCCTTATGTAGTGTACAGTATTTCCTAATTTCAGAAGACGGTAAATCGCCATTAAATCGATAGGAAGTGCCTGCATATCGCTCTTTTTGCATTGCTCTGGCATTCTCCACCATTTGCAGAAGCTTCTTTGAACCAAACGTCTCTTTATGATGGTTCAACTTTTCGTTTGTAAAATTCTCACCGTCTAAATTCTCAATTGGAACCCGTCCCGCTTCTGTACAAATATCAATTCGGTCTAAAATAGGCCCGGATATTTTATTCAGATAGCGTTTAATTTCAGCCGGTGTACAGACACATTTTTCATAATCCGGAAAATAACCGCAGGGACATGGATTCAT
>CAZNAP010000015.1:0-39313 GCA_964571145.1 uncultured Lachnospiraceae bacterium
ATAACAGCCCTTCTGTACCACAAGAAGGACTTGGTGGGTGAATTTGTGCAGGCTTCCTATCGCGGTAGTGCTGCGGTTCTTGGTATTGCCTTTATTGACAATATTTATGGCAATGCAGGTATGGCGCCACTGATGATTATCGGTACTGTCCCTCTATATAATATTGCGGCTGTATTGATTCTGTCCTTTACAGGTCCCGAATCTCACGGTTTGGATCGACATTCTTTGAAAAAGTCCATTGTTGGAATCATAACGAATCCAATTATAATTGCGATTATTTTAGGTATGATTGTTTCCTGTATGAGAATTACGTTTCCCTTTATCATATCAAAAACCATCAGCAATATATCGGTTTTGGCTACACCACTTGCTTTGATTGGATTGGGTGCCGGTTTTGAAGGCAAAAAAGCATTGGCTGAAATTAAACCAACGCTAATTTGTTCGTTCATTAAATTAATGTTACAGCCTGCTCTTTTTCTGCCGTTAGCAGTTTATATGGGCTTCCGTACCGAGAAGCTGGTTGCTCTGCTGATTATGCTGGGTGCACCTACTACGGTCAGTTGCTATATTATGGCTAAAAATATGAAGCACGAAGGAGTTTTAACTTCCAGCGTGGTGGTGGCTACCACCTTCCTCAGTGCCATAACCATTACCTTTTGGCTCTTTATTTTGAGAAATTTCCAACTGATTTAAGTTGCTCGTGTAGTCCTATGAAATCAGAAGGACCTGTTTCCAATACAAATTTATGGAATTTATAATCAGTGAATTCGGAAGCCCAAATTTTTTGAGCTTCTTTTTTTAGCAACTGAAATTCCAAATAACCAAAGTAGTATTTGGGATAGTTAGCAGGAGATTCTACAATGTATTCATAGATTCCTTGTACCAGTGCAGCATCTGTCACGCCCAAATTAGACAGTATTTTCCCAACCTGTTCCGGAGTGGCACCTTCATAATGAATAGCGATGTCCAAAAGAGAGTACAGACATAAGTGCAGATTTCGATTTAGACGACAGCATTCATAATAAGCAGCCGTAGTAGGATGCGTTTCTTTGACTTGCTCTTGTGCATATAGATATGAAAGATTTTCCACATAAAGTGCCCAGCCCTCTACATATCCGCCATAGTGAAGCAGATTGCGAATCGGATTTACCTGATGAGAATTCATGTAAAGTTGACTGTAGACAGTTTGATATAAATGCCCTGGGTACCCTTCGTGTGCCAAAGTCGTATAGAGCGCCAGCAAGTCGGGAGAACTCTTTTGATTAATATAGATAACATTCTGATTCATATCATCAATCGGAGGGGTCAGATAATAAGCGGGACTACAGTAATCTTCCATGGAGGAAGAAACGGTTTTAACCGTGCAAGTAGGTTGAAATGTCTTAGAAGATGTCGGAAAAGAAGGGAAATCTTTTGACATTTGTGCTTGCAGGTTTTCCAGCATGGCAGCCGGGGTATCCGGCCAGAAATCAGGTGTGAGAGGCACATAATTGGTAGCAAATTCAGGGTGCTTTTGCAAAAGAGACAGAAGCGCCTGATAATTGGTCTGATAATCTTCAAAAAGAAGTTCTTTCATTTCAGCAATAGAGCGATCACTGCCGGTTGATAAAGAGAGCCAATAGGCATAATAGTCTTTTCCATTAGAGAAATAAAATAAGCCCATGGGATTGACACCCTTATCTTCCAATACAGTCATGGAATCAGCGGTTTGTTCATAAGCAGGCTGCATCACAGTAGTCAGAAGCCGGTCATTCTCCAAAACAAATTTCTTGGCGTCTTCAGAAGAAAGACTGCCGTTTTCAATCAGCGGTTTGAGCCGTTCCAGGAAAGTGGTATGCAAAAAGTGTGTACCTTGTTCTAATTCTTTCATATTCATAATCGAATCACATTGCTCAATGACTTTAGAGGCAGAGTAAGCGGGCATAAAAAGGCCTTGTGCCGCTTTCTCAGTTTCAAAATTAACTAAACCTTCAAAATAAACCGATGTTTGCTCCAAAAGTGCCAAGTAATTTTCAATGTCTGATACACGCCGGAAGGAATAATCGGCCAATAAGATAGGAAGGCCCGACTGCATACCGGAAGATGGAGCAAGCGGGTCGGAATAATGAGAAAAAGCAGCCCCCTTTAAGCGACGTTGCAAGTATCTGATCAGCAAATCATAGGTGTACGCATCTTGTTCATTAAGCCGATTGGGAGAAATATGGGAAAGGGAATTTAAGGTTGTTTGAATTTCCGAGAGTTCCGCTTCTTGAGTGAGCGTTCCGTCATATACGGGAAGACAGGCATTTGCATTGATGCCGTACTTCTCAGGGTAAGCAAGGGTATAGTGAAGACTTAGCGTATCGTTAGAAAGGTCGTTTTGAAATAGTTCTCTAGTGAGTTTGTTGAATTGCCTGGTATCGTTCGATATATAGGCAGCGCCAAATAAGAAAGCGGCACAGAGGATTAGTAAAAAAGAGTAAAGCTTCCATCGCTTTTTCATGTAAATACCTCAAAAGTTATTCACTTTGAGTATATGAAAGTCAAAATCGAAAAAGTACACAGTAGGCACTCGGTACCTATCTGAATGCCGAATCACTCGGGGCTTATTCGAACACTGAATTATTTTAAAGTAGGCGTGGATAGCCGAAGATAAATCCTGTAATTTCTACTTTGGGGGACTAAAAGTGTCAATTGTTGCATTTAGCCTACCGTTTTAAAATACCGTTTTCCTACTAAAAAGCGTGAATAGTTGAATTTCGTCCACAGAATTCTGAGCCGCCGACCTACAATTTTCTTCCTTTGCTGGTTTTTAATAGGTTTAATCGACCTAAAAACAACCTACAAATGACTTCCTTGTTGGCTTCTCGTAGGTAAATTGAAGAAAAAGCTACCTACTAAGTTCATTAGTTGATAGCTTTAGTAGGATTTTTAAGCAAATTACCAAGTTCTTCAGTTGATAGCCTTAGACGAATTTTCAAGCTACCTACTAAGTTCTTCACTTGCTAGTTTTAGTAGGCTTTATAATATACCCCAAGTATCATGAACCCCAAGAAGTGGACGGGGCTAATTACGTCTTTGCTCACCTTTAATCGCTTGCCTAAAATGGATTTAGACCAGCACTAAGTGCCGAAAGATAGCAATATCTGAAAAGCTTTTAGCAGGATTATTGTATAGACTGCCCTATTAAAATATGTTAGAATATTATGCGGTTCAATAAGAAAAATAGTTCAGGAAACAAAAACGGAAACAGAAACGGAAATGGAGGCTATCATGAATAATCTGGAGCTTAAAAAAGCTGCCAACGAGGTGCGTAAAGGCATCGTTACAGCAGTTCACAGCGCAAAGGCAGGACACCCGGGCGGTTCTTTATCTGCAGCAGATATCTATACTTATTTATACTTTGAAGAAATGAACATCGACCCCAAGAATCCTAAGAAGGAAGACAGAGATCGTTTTGTACTTTCAAAGGGACACACAGCACCCGGACTGTATGCTACATTGGCTAACAGAGGGTATTTCCCGGTGGAGGATTTGAAAACACTTCGTAAACTGGGTTCTTATTTACAGGGACATCCCTGTATGCAGCATATTCCCGGCGTGGATATGTCCAGCGGTTCACTTGGACAGGGAATTTCAGCAGCAGTTGGTATGGCACTGGCAGCTAAAATGGATCAAAAAGATATTCGTGTTTACACTCTTTTAGGTGATGGTGAAATCGAAGAGGGACAGGTTTGGGAAGCTTCTATGTTTGCCGGACACAGAAAACTGGACAATCTGGTAGTGATTGTAGATAATAATGGATTGCAGATTGACGGACCTATTGCTGATGTTTGCTCACCTTATCCGATTGATAAAAAGTTTGAAGCATTTAATTTCCATGTAATCAATGTAGATGCACATGACTTTGATGCACTTCGTGCGGCTTTTAAAGAAGCCAGAGAAACAAAAGGAATGCCTACAGCCATTATTGCACACAGCTTAAAGGGCAAAGGTGTATCCTTCATGGAAGGTCAGGCAGCATGGCATGGTACAGCTCCAAATGATGAGCAGTATGCAGTTGCAATGGCAGATCTTGAGAAAATTGATGAAGAGCTTAGCAAGGAGGTAGAAGCATAATGGCAGAGGATGTTAAGAAGAAAATTGCAACCAGAGAAAGTTATGGTAATGCGCTGGTTGAAGTAGGAGCAGAGTATCCTAATCTGGTCGTATTGGATGCAGACCTTGCAGCAGCTACAAAGACAGGTGTATTTAAGAAAGCATATCCCGACAGACATATTGACTGTGGTATTGCAGAATGTAATATGGTAGGTATTGCAGCAGGACTTGCAACCATGGGTAAAATTCCTTTCGTGAGCAGTTTTGCAATGTTTGCAGCAGGAAGAGCCTTTGAACAGGTTAGAAATTCAGTGGGCTATCCCCATTTAAATGTTAAAATCGGCGCAACGCATGCCGGTATTACAGTTGGTGAGGACGGTGCGTCCCACCAGTGCAACGAAGACCTTGCATTAATGAGAACCATTCCCGGGATGGTGGTTATGTGTCCTGCAGATGATATTGAAGCGAAAGCAGCAGTTAAGGCAGCGGCAGCTTATGAAGGACCTGTTTATATGCGATTCGGACGTGCGGCTTGTCCTGTAATCAATGATACGCCGGATTATAAATTTGAAATTGGCAAAGGCACCATCGTCAGAGAAGGCAAGGATGTTACAATCGTAGCAACCGGTATCTGTGTTGGAAATGCGTTGGAAGCAGCTGAAATGTTAGCAGCTGATGGAATTAGCGCAGAAGTAATCAATATTTGTACGATTAAGCCACTTGATGAAGAATTGATATTGAAATCTGCTAAGAAAACGGGTAAAGTAGTAACTGCAGAAGAACATTCTGTAATTGGCGGACTTGGAAGTGCAGTATGTGATGCTCTTTGCAAGTCATATCCTACCCCGGTTAAGAAAATTGGTATGCAGGATGTGTTCGGTGAGTCAGGCTCTGCTGCAGCACTTGTTGAAAAATATCAGTTGGACGGCAAGGGTATTTACGCTCAAATCAAGGATTTTTTGAAATAGAATGGCGGACGAAAGAGCCGGAGAAAGTGGAAGGTTGATTCATGTATATTTTAGCCCCATCACTACTGGCAGCTGATTTTACCAGGCTGGGAGAACAAATTAGAGAAACTGAAGAAGCAGGAGCACAATATCTCCATATTGATGTTATGGATGGTGTTTTTGTCCCCAGTATTTCTTACGGAATGCCTGTGATTCAGTCCATACGTCAGGCTAGTAAACAGTTTTTTGATGTACATTTAATGATAGTGGAACCAGAACGATATATAGATGAATTTGTGGAATGTGGTGCCGATGGCATCACATTTCATCTGGAAGCAACCAGAGATGTACCTGCTGTTATCAGGAAGATTCATGAAAAGGGTGTTTCGGTTGGTATCTCCATTAAACCCGACACCTCACTAGAGGAGATTTATCCTTATTTGGCCAATATTGATATGGTTTTGGTGATGAGTGTAGAACCTGGATTTGGTGGTCAGAAGTTTATTCCGGAATCTTACGCCAAAATTCAGACACTTAAGCAGTACATTAATGCACATGCTTATAACGTTAAGATCGAAGTGGATGGTGGCGTTGGTAAGAAGAATGTGAGAGAAGTACTGAGGGCAGGTGCTGATATTATAGTGGCTGGATCGGGTGTGTTTAAGAAACAAAGCATTAAAGAAAATATAACCAGATTTCAGGAAGCTTTCCAAGAGATGGACAATTTAATGATATAGAATAAGATATAGTAAGAGATATAGGATCAGAAAGAGAGCAATCGGTCATGGATAAGTTAGGAAGAAATGACCACTGCTGGTGCGGCAGCGGCCGGAAATATAAGACCTGTCACATGGCAATGGATGAAAAGATTCATCATTATGAATTGGAAGGTCATATAGTACCGGACAGAAGTATTATCAAAAATGAAGCACAGTTGCAAGGCATACGTGACAGCAGTGTAATCAATATTGCGGTACTGGATGCAGTAGGAGAGATGATTGGTCCCGGCATCAATACACAGCAGATTGATGATCTGGTACATGACATGACGGTTCGTATGGGAGGTATCCCTGCTCCGCTTAACTATGATGGATTTCCAAAGAGTGTCTGCACTTCAATCAATGAGGTGGTTTGTCATGGAATTCCTTCTAAAGAGATGATATTAAAAGACGGCGACATTGTGAATATTGATGTTTCGACTATTTATAAAGGCTACTTTTCAGATTCTTCACGTATGTATTGTATTGGTGAAGTTGACGAAGATAAGAAAAAGCTGGTACAGGTTGCCAAGGAATGTATTGATATAGGCCTGGCAATGGTCAAACCCTGGAATTTTCTGGGCGATATGGCACAAGCCATTAATGACCATGCGAAGAAGAACGGATACAGTATTGTCGTAGAAATCGGTGGTCACGGAATCGGATTGGAATTCCATGAAGATCCTTTTGTCAGTTATGTAACACATGCGGGTACGGAGATGCTCATGGTGCCCGGAATGGTCTTCACTATTGAACCTATGGTCAATATGGGAACCAGTGAAATTGTGATTGATGATGAGGATGGATGGACGGTTACAACCGAAGACGGGAAGCCTTCTGCGCAGTGGGAAGTGACAGTCGCAGTAACCCAGGACGGCTATGAAATACTGACCTGGTAATGTTTGAAAAAATTGAATAATCTGTTATACTGAAATAAGGATGGTCATACAAAAATCGAATAGAATATTTTGTATGGCCTTTTCTATTATGGAAATAATATTGAGTGTCTAAAAATGGAAAGTAGATAAATAAAATTATGGTTGATGTCATCATTATTGGAGCAGGCGTTAGCGGCTGTGCCATTGCAAGGGAATTGTCCCGATTTGATTTGAAAATTATGGTTTTGGAAAGTGCTTCGGATGTGTGCGAAGGTACTTCCAAGGCCAACAGTGGTATTGTGCATGCAGGCTATGATGCCATGCCCGGCACATTAAAAGCCAGGTTAAATGTAGTTGGCAGTAAGATGATGCCGATACTGTCCAGCGTGTTGGATTTTCCATATAAGCAGGACGGCTCTTTGGTATTGTGTTTTAGTCAGACTGATTTGCCTAAATTGGAAGAATTAAAGCAGCGCGGAGAGCAAAACGGCGTATCCGGGCTTAAAATTATTGGTAGGGAAGAAGTCCTTAAATTAGAACCAGAGGCAGGCGATACGGTTTATGCAGCATTATTTGCACCCACCGGAGCGATTGTGTGTCCTTTTGGGCTGACCATTGCGTTGGCTGAAAATGCTGCTGCAAACGGCGTGGAGTTTTTGCTTGGAACAAAAGTAGAAGCAATTTCGAAAAAAGAAGGTTATTTTGATTTAGAAGCCGGAGGGAATTATTATCAGGCCAAAGTGGTGATTAATGCTGCCGGCGTTTATGCAGATGAGATTCACAATATGGTTTGTAAGCATCAAATCAAGATTACACCTCGAAGAGGGGAATACCTGCTTTATGATAAAAAGGTGGGAAATTTGGTTAAACACACGCTTTTTCAGTTACCTACAGCACTTGGAAAAGGCATCCTGGTGACACCCACCGTACACGGAAATTTGTTAATGGGTCCCACGGCACAGGATATTGAAGATAAAGAAGGCGTAGAAACAACCACAGAAGGAATGGCTCAGATTCAAGAAAAAGCTGCCTTAAGTGTGAAGAAAATACCATCCCGAGAAGTGATTACTTCTTTTGCAGGATTGCGTGCCAGATTGGAAGGCGGCGATTTCCTGATTGAAGAAGCGGCTGACACGCCGGGATTTATTGACGTGGCAGGAATGGAATCCCCCGGGCTTTCTTGTGCACCGGCTACGGGCAAATATGTGGCAGAATTGGTTCGGAAAATATTACAGCCTAATGAGAAGAATAGATTTATTGATACGCGTAAAGGCATTCCCTGTATGGCGAGTGCAAATGATGAAGAAAAGCAACAGCTGATTTCGGAGAATAAGGCATTTGGAAATGTGATTTGCAGATGTGAAATGGTAACAGAAGGTGAAATGCTGGAAGCCATTCACAGACCACTTGGTGCAACTACGGTAGACGGAATCAAACGGCGAACGAGAGCTGGTATGGGACGTTGCCAGTCAGGATTCTGTAATCCTAAGGTGGTAGAAATTTTGGCCAGAGAACTGGGCGTAGATGAAAGTGAAATCCGGAAAGCAGGAGAACAATCGTATTACCTGTTGACTTCCGAGGAAGGAAGTCGCTTATGAAAAAGGATTTATTGATTATTGGCGGTGGCCCTGCCGGTATGGCAGCAGCGTTGGCGGCTTATGAGGAAGGAATTAGAGATATTCTGATTTTGGAACGTGATCATGAGCTGGGCGGTATTTTAAACCAGTGTATCCATAATGGTTTCGGATTACACACGTTTCAGGAAGAACTGACAGGACCTGAATACGCGAATCGTTATATGCAAATGATTCAGGACAAAGAAATCCCCGCCCTTTTAAATACCATGGTAGTAGATGTGCAGGGAGGTGCTCCTTGTCAGGTAACGGTGATGAATAAAGACAGCGGATTGTTCCAAATCGAGGCAACTGCTGTCATATTGGCAATGGGTTGCCGAGAACGTTCCAGAGGAGCCTTGAATATACCGGGATATAGACCGGCTGGAATTTACTCGGCAGGTACAGCACAGCGATATGTCAATATTGAGGGGCGTATGCCGGGGCGTGAAGTTGTGATTTTAGGTTCCGGTGACATCGGTTTAATAATGGCAAGACGTATGACATTGCAGGGTGCAAAAGTCAAAATGGTGGCAGAAATTATGCCCTATTCTGGCGGCCTGAAACGAAACATTGTGCAATGTCTGGACGATTTTGGTATTTCATTAAAGCTCAGTCATACCGTGACGGAAATACATGGAAAAGACCGCGTGGAAGGAGTAACCGTATCCAAAGTTGACGAAAATCTGAAGCCAATGAAAGGCACACAGCAGTTTGTAGCTTGTGATACGCTGCTATTATCCTGCGGACTGATTCCTGAAAATGAATTAAGTCAGGGAGCAGGCATACAAATGGATGATGTGACTCAGGGACCGGTGGTGAATGCTCGTTTAGAAACCACGATACAGGGTGTTTTCGCATGTGGAAATGTCTTGCACGTACATGATTTGGTAGATAATGTTTCAAAAGAAGCAGTGAAAGCCGGTGCGTATGCGGCTGACTATATAGTAAAAGGAAAACAGGAATTTGGAGAAGCTTTAAGACCGCCCATTCCAAACAAGAGCAAATGCGTTTTGCCTGAAGATAGAGATACTGGTAGTCAGTTAATCTGTATCGGCTGTCCGGTGGGCTGTTTAATTACAGCGAAGAAAGAGCAGGATGGAAGTTTCAGCATTACAGGCAATAGCTGTCCCAAGGGTGAAACGTATGCACGTAATGAAATGACGGCACCTCAAAGAAGTATTACTTCTTTGATACAGGTAACCGGTGGTACGGGCAGGGTGATTCCGGTTAAAACCAATGGAGAAGTTCCAAAAGGAAAGATAAAGGATTGTATGAAAGAAATACGAGGCTGCGTAGCTAAGGCACCTATCGGGGTAGGGGATGTTCTGATTCAAAACGTAGCTGATACAGGGATAAGTGTGGTAGCCACAGGAAATATGGCACAGGCGATTTAATCAGTCACTCGGATAAGCACCGAGTGACTTGTGACCGGGAGGGTATGGCATGAGCAGTTATGTAATGGCATTGGATCAGGGAACTACCAGCTCAAGGTGTATTTTGTTTGATAAAAAGGGAACGATTTGCAGTATGGCTCAAAAAGAGTTTACGCAGATTTATCCACAGCCGGGCTGGGTGGAACATAATCCCATGGAAATCTGGTCTTCACAATTGGCGGTAACCACAGAAGCCATGGCCAGAGTCGGGGCATCACCTGCAGATATTGTTGGAATCGGGATTACCAATCAACGAGAAACGACCATTGTATGGGATAAGAATACAGGAGAACCGGTTTATAATGCAATTGTGTGGCAATGCAGAAGGACGGCACAGAAGATTGAAGAACTGGTGGCTGCCGGGTACGGAGATTTAATCCGTTCTAAAACAGGCTTGATACCGGATGCTTATTTCAGTGCTACGAAAATTGCGTGGATATTGGATCATGTACCCGGTGCAAGAGAGCGGGCAGAAGCCGGAGAACTTCTTTTCGGAACAGTAGACAGCTGGCTGATTTATAACTTGACTAAGGGAGAGGTACATGTAACAGACTATACCAATGCATCCCGTACTATGCTTTATGATATTCATAAGCTGTGCTGGGATCAGGAGTTGTTGGATATATTGCAGATACCGGCCTGTATGTTGCCGGAGGTGAAACCTTCCAGTTACCTTTATGGTTATACAGAAAGTTCGGTCTTGGGAGGCAGAATTCCGATTGCAGGTATTGCAGGTGATCAACAGGCAGCTTTATTTGGACAATGTTGTTTTAGTAAGGGACAAGTGAAGAATACATACGGAACGGGTTGCTTTTTGTTAATGAATACAGGCACGGAAGCGATTGCTTCCAGCCATGGATTGATTACAACCATAGCGGCCAGCACAGGTAGCCAAGTAGAATATGCTTTGGAAGGCAGTGTGTTCGTAGCAGGGGCAGCAGTACAGTGGCTACGAGACGGCATGCGAATGGTCAAGAGTACAGCACAAACAGAAGAATATGCCTATAAAGCAGAGGATACAGAAGGCGTTTACTTGGTACCTGCTTTTGCAGGAATGGGTGCTCCCTATTGGAATCCTTATGCAAGAGGTACCATCGTGGGGATTACGCGAGGATGTAAGAAAGAGCATTTTATTCGTGCAACACTGGAATCTATTGCTTACCAAACGGCAGATGTGTTAAGGGCGATGGAAGAAGATGCACAGGTGTCTTTGGCAGGGTTAAAAGTAGATGGTGGTGCTAGTGCCAATGATTTTTTAATGCAGTTTCAGGCAGATATTTTGGGAGCCAGGGCTTACCGACCTAAATGTATTGAAACCACTGCGCTGGGGGCGGCGTATTTGGCAGGATTGGCATGCGGCTATTATCAAAGCAGAGCAGAAATTTGCGAAAACTGGCAATTGGATCGGGAGTTTGTTCATGAGATGAGCGAGGAGAAAAGGGACAAATTACTGCGTGGATGGCAAAAGGCGGTTAAATGTGCACTAATGTGGGCCGAAGACTAGCAGATGGGGGTATTGGTATGAAGGCAAAGGAAATTCTTAAGGGGCAGGCCATTTATGAAAACGGTCAAAAAAACGATAAGCTGTATATGATTATGCGAGGAGTTGCCAGCGTCACTTATCCGGGCGGTCGATATCTGTTACATGCTGGTGACGTTTTGGGTTTGTGTGAAGTAAACAGTGCTGAGATTAGTTTGAATTATCAAGCGGAAGAAACACTTTCCGTAATACAATATCCTTATCAAAAAGGGGGACTGGCTGAAGTATTCGAAGCAAGCAATGATGCAGTGCGCTATTTTTTGTCTTCTTTTTTCAGGCAGTTTGCAGAGGTATATGGACAGCATAAACTGTTGGCAATCGAGTGTAACAGTTTGTATGAATATATCGTGAGTTCTTATGAGGATTATCAATCGCTCTGTGAAAAACACCATGTTTCACCAGGAGAATTATCAGATTATGAAGAACTGGAGAAACTTACTCTGGACGAAGATATTCCTTCCTGGATAGGCGGCTATTATTCCACACTGGAACAAATGATGACAGTTTGGGATCAGAACAAAACAGACATGGATTTTATATGTGGTTTTTTGTTGAAAGCCAGTGATGATATTTTGCAGGCAGTCAGCCTTTGTAATGAGATGGAGGATTATAAAAAGAATATTTGCCGCTATTTAATGAATGAAAATGATTTAGATTTACTGGAACTGTTTACAGGTCTTTATGGAAAATTAGTACAGCGGGACGGCAAAGAAGCAGACAGCACCATGGCTCTTCGAATGACTATGAATGATTTAATCATGCAATTAGAAACGCAGGGGTATGACCAGACGGATGTCTTCCAGAAGCGTAAAATTAAGTTTGAGAAAAATTTGGAACAGATCGAAGTACTTTCTTTGCAACCTTCACAGGAGGTGCAGGTAAGTCCTGAAGTAAAGAAGGAATTAGCAGGTTCTTTGGAGAAGATATTAGAATATGCAGACTGCGATGAAGAACTGAAAACCTCTTTCCGTGGCCATATATTAACATACAAAAAAACACTGAACAAAAATGGAACAGAAGATGATATTCGTATTTTGCGTCAGGAAATAACGGCAGAATTTTATAAGATTTACGTGGCGGCTTTTCAAAATAGTGTCCGAGACGGAATGCCTCCGACAGTAATGATGATGTTTTTTCAGTTTGGATATGTGGATGAAGAACTGGCAGGAATGCAGAATGCTGTTTATCTTTATCAGATAGCAAGGCAGCTTCCGACTGCTCCGGATCAACGGGTTTATTCTTTTTATGAATGGCTGACTGCTATTTATGAAGGCAGAAAAGAACCGGGTCGAAATGAATTTGATTTGGACTATGGTGAGTATTTACATGAACAAAAGCGAGCTGGCAAAATAACACAGACGGATGAGAATCAATTATTGCAAAATAATGCTGCCAAGGTGATGTATGAACTGGAAAATGCATTTCCTTCAGTGAATAAAATGACGTTCGGACGTATCAGCACGTTTTGTCCTGTCTTTTCAGAGCATAATGTATTGAAACCTTTGGATACCATACTGGTTTCAGAAGAAAAAATTTCAAAAGCTTTAAATGCAATTAGAAGAATAGATTACAGTGCTTATTATAGAGAGACGGTCTTTTCCAAACCGGAAGATGGAATCACAAGAGAATTTGTAAATGTGGAAATATTACCGGATATTATTTTAATGCCCAATGTTGGTACCAGAGGTGTTATGTGGCAAGAAATCGAAGGAAAACGTCGTACCACACCTGCCAGAATGATGGGTTCGATTTTCCAACTGGAGGACTTGACGGCAACAATGATTCGTCTGACCGGCGAATTCCGGTGGGAAATGTGCAAGAGAGTACAGGGTGCCAGATGGAATGATATTGCAGAACGCTCCTTAACCAGCGAGTATTTTGATTATGTTCAATTTTACAAGAAAAATCCCGATTTGTCAGTAGAAGCCAGAGATAAAATGAAGACCGAGATGCTGCGGGCTAAAAACAGCTTTAAGGAAATGTTTCTTAGAGATTATATGGTGTGGATTCTTTATGAAAGTAATGGAATTCCGAGACTCAATAAGGTGGCCAGAGCAATCCTCTATACACATTGTCCGTTTTCGTTCAGGATAAGAGAAAAACTACAAATCAATCCTTTGTATAAGGAGATTGCAGAGAAGTATAATGTTCGTATCGGACAAAAAAAGCACCGTATGGAAAATCTTTTACAAAAGCTTCGTAATTTGGGTAAACCGATACCGCCTGAAATCCAAGGCGAGAAGGCATTTTTGGAGAGCTAAAAATAGTGAAATTTACACTGATGCATAACACAATTAAACAAAAATGATAGGAAAATTTTGTGAACTATTTGGGGATTGGATTAACTATATGCGGGTTGACATTTATTCTATTTAATTTATAATTTAAGTAAATTGAATTTAATTTAAGTAAAATATATGTTTTTTACTTAAATTTTTATAAAGAAGAAGACCGTGGAGGTTTACAAAATGGCAATCCGATGTTATGAAAACATTTCCGAAGATATAAAGAAACTTTTTAAGTTAGATACAGAGAAGAGCAGTTATGTAATTGGGATTGTGGATGAGGAACAATTTCTGGGACATGTCTATTATGGAGCCTTACTAAATGATTATCATTGCTTCCATACTTTGAGAATATCAGAAAATCCTTTTGTGCCATCTAAGAACAATCGTGACAGGTGTTCTTTTTTGGATGCTTTTCCAATGGAATATTCTGCCAAGGGGCTGGGGGATTATCGAGAAGATTGTATTGCAATTGAAACTGCAGGAGGAAATACCGGCCTGTCGCTGAATTATTGCTCGCATCGTATTTTCGACGGCAAAGAACCGCTTCCCGGTTTGCCGGCATCTTTTGGAAGTGAGAAAGAATGTACAAGTCTGGAAATTACTTGTCAGGATTCACATACCGGTTTACAAGCGATTTTGTCCTATACTGTATTTGAACAGGAAAATATTATTGCACGAAGTGTGAAAGTCGTCAATAAAGGAACAGAAACTCTTTTCCTGACCAAGGCATTTAGTGCTTGCTTGGACATGGATAATCAGGATTTTGAAATTATTACGTTACATGGTTCGTGGGCAAGAGAACGTCATATTCAGACAGTTCCTGTTAGCCATGGCAAATTCAGCGTGGAATCTACCAGAGGAGAATCCAGTCATCAGGATCATCCTTTTATGGCATTACAGACGAAGGGAACCAACCAGGAGCATGGAGAAGTCTATGCTATGCATTTTGTTTATTCCGGTAATTTTAAGGTGCAGGTACAAAACGATCAATTTGACCAGTTGCGTATGGTGATGGGTATTCACCCTGAAGGATTTAAGTGGAAACTGACTCCTGGAAGTGCTTTTCAGACACCGGAGGTCGTATTAGTATATTCAGGGGAAGGTCTGGGTGGTATGACCAGAAATTTGCACGATTTTTATCGCAAGCATATGATTCGAAGCCCCTATAAAGATACAAAACGTCCTATTTTAATTAATAACTGGGAAGCAACTTATTTTGAATTTGATACAGATAAACTAATAGCAATCGCCAAACAAGCTTCTGAACTGGGAATTGAAATGCTGGTTATGGATGATGGCTGGTTTGGAAATCGCAGCAGTGATAACATGGCACTGGGTGATTGGATAGTAAATGAAGAAAAACTTCCGGGTGGACTAGCTTATCTGGTTAGTGAAGTGAATAAACTGGGTATGAAATTCGGTATCTGGTTCGAGCCGGAAATGATTTCTCCAGATTCTGATTTATATAGAGCACACCCTGACTGGGCAATTGCAATTCCTGGACGTACAGCAAGTCTTGGTAGAAACCAGTATGTACTCGATTTGACCCGCCGTGATGTATTGGATTACACTTATGAGAGTGTGGCTAAAGTGTTACGCAGTGCAAATATTGAATATGTGAAATGGGATATGAACAGACAGCTGTCTGATATTGGTTCTGCAACATTACCTGTAGATCAAATGGGAGAGCTGTATCACAGATATGTGTTGGCTGTGTATGAATTACAAGGCCGATTAATGAAGGAGTTTCCGAATCTGCTTTTAGAGAACTGTTCCGGCGGCGGCGCCAGATTTGATCCCGGAATGCTTTACTATAGTCCACAGATATGGTGTTCGGATGATACAGATGCCATTGAAAGGTTGGAAATTCAAGAAGGCACAGCATTAATCTATCCTTTATCGGCAATGGGAGCACACGTTTCAGACTGCCCTAATCATACGGTCGGTAGGGTGACACCGTTTGAAACCAGAGGGTATGTGGCACTTGCAGGAACCTTTGGATATGAACTGGATGTAACGAAGATACCGGCGCAGGATCGAGAGATGATTCCGGAACAAGTTGCTATGTATCATAAGTATAATGATTTGGTACGAGAAGGGGATTATTACAGAGTAGCTTCCTATAGTGAGAATCGTTATTTTGATTGTTATGGTGTTGTTCGTAAGGATAAGAAGGAAGCACTTTTTACCTTTATACAGGTGATAAACAGAGCTAATTATCACAGCAGAAAAATCTATTTCAAAGGTCTAGATCCTGATATGAGTTATAGAATTGAAGGAGAGGAAGGTGTTTATACCGGAGAAGTGTTAATGAAGGCGGGTTACCTTATTCAAAATCTATGGGGAGATTTTCAAGGAAGGTTAATTCATATCATACAGAATTAGGAGAGAAGAGAAAATGGCCAAAGCAGTTAAGCTGGCAGACATTGCGGCAAAATTGGATGTAAGTACCGTAACAGTATCAAAAGCTCTGTCAGATCAAAAAGGGGTTAGCGATGAGCTTCGTGAGAAAATTAAGAATCTTGCACAGGAGATGGGGTACAAATCACCTTCCGCTGTTAAGTTACTGAAAGCACGAAAAAGTTATAATATCGGGGTGCTGATTTCTGAACGATATTTTGACCAGTATGAATCATTTTATTGGCAAATGTATCAGGAAGTGGCTACCAAAGCAGTTTCCAGAGAGTGTTTTACCATGCTGGAGGTGCTGAGTCAAAAAAATGAAATCGAACTGGAGATGCCAAGGCTCTTACAGGAGGATAAGGTAGACGGTCTGATTATCATCGGATTATTAAAGCACAATTATTTGGACGAGATTGCTAATCATATAAAGGTTCCTTTTGTATATCTGGATTTTTATGACAGACGGCATGAATGCGATGCAGTTGTAACAGATAACTATTATGGCATGAACAAAATGGTGAATTATCTGTTTGACTTAGGGCATACAAACATTGGTTATGTAGGTACTCTGCTTTACACGGGCAGTATCACAGATCGGTATTTCGGCTATTGCAAGGCGTTATTGGAACATGGGCAAAAGGTGAGAGAAGATTGGGTTATTGATGATCGAAGTCTGGAAACAGGGGACAGGGGTGCTGATTTTGAATTTAAACTTCCTAAAGAAATGCCCACGGCATTTGCCTGCAATTGCGATTTATCTGCCGGTGTACTTATTGATTTCCTGCAAAAGAAGGGTTATCGAGTTCCGGAAGATATTTCCATAGTGGGATTTGACAATTATCTTTTCCCGGGAATCTGCAATATCGGCATTACTACCTATGAGGTAGATATCAAAGAAATGACGAAGAAAACATTGGATAATCTTCTAAAGAAGATGTCAGGAGAACGATATAAGCATGGTATTTCCATTATTGAGGGGCATATGGTCATCAAAGAAAGCGTTAAGCGTATTCAATAGTAACAGCTATTACATATAAACAAAAATAATAACAGCGGATGTTCGGTATTAACCGGTCATCCGCTGTTTATATTCTGCAGGAGTATAATTTTTGAACTTTTTAAACAAACTAATAAAATGATTTGTATTATCAATTCCTACCTGAGAGCCAATTTCATGGACTCTTAAGTCCGTTGTCAGTAACAAATGTACAGCTACATCAATTCGATGCCTATTTAAGTATTGCAACGGCGGATATCCATAGGCGGAACTGAATTCTCGGCATAAACGATATTTACTGACATGGTATTGTTGGGCAAGAAGCTCCAAAGAATAAAACTCACGGTAGTTCCGATCAAATTGTTCGCGTATTTTCTCCAAATGATCAGGAATCCGAGCGGTGGAGTCTTCTTTATTTATGAGGGAGGTAACAATACCAGTCAGTGTATGATTCAGTAAATCCGAAGTAACCAGTCTGGAACATGTTCCGGAATTTGGTTTTTGAAGGGTCAGGGCTTCAATATTCATAGCCAGTTCTGAATGAGGCAGAGCACGTATGATTCCCGGCTGCCCGTCCGGTAGCAATTGATAATAGGAAGAAAGAAGTTCTCCTTCTAAAAATAGTACTTGATAATTCCAAGGTTCAACAGCTATATCTATACGAAAACGATTGGTGCAGTCAAAAAACAAGATAGAAGAAGCATCCAGGGTATAAACCTGATGATTAACCAGTAGTTTTCCACAGCCCCGTGTAGTGTATAGAAGCATATGGCAATTTATTCCATTCATATGAAAAGACCATGGATACGTTGCGTTAATGCTACCACTTGATAAAATGTGCGGCATTTGTGGACAAAGCGGGTGGCATTCATGAAAAAGCTGTCCTAAGAAATCCTCCGGCTTGTTTTGCGGTGAATGTTTAGGTGATGAAACCAGTGATGACAAAAAGCATTCTCGTAGATTCATTTGTTTTCTCCGCATAATTAGATGCATATATTAGGTAAAAAGGGTAATACTGTAAATAAATTATAGTATATGTTTATTGCTATTGCAAGAAAAATAAGAAAAAATAACTTAAAATAAGGGTTAATAATAAACTAAAAGAAACCTAATAAACCAACTTTAAGGACAAATTGGTTTTTGCAATTTGAAAAAATATGTGCATAATGCATAATTTGGTGGGTGCATATTTGTATAAAAGGAAGAAATGTCTAAATAATAGCAATTATGAATGATATAAAGCAATATAGAGTGATGATTAATAAAATAAAGTTAATATAATTAAAATTAAGTTCACAGGGAACTAATCGTTAAATTAAATTTAGCGACAATTAAAAAGGAGGATATTTATTATGAAACTCAAAAAAGTTTTAGCGCTTTGCATGGCAGCAGCCCTGACATTGTCAATGGTTGGATGCGGCGGCGCAGCAGAAACACCTGCAGCAGAAGCACCTGCAGCAGAAGAAGAAGCACCCGCAGCTGAGGAAGCAGCACCTGCAGAAGAAGCAGCACCCGCAGGTGTACCTACTTACACACAGGTAACTGTTGGAGAAGACTACACAGATTTAACAGCATCTATTAAGTGGATTCACCACAAAACAGACCGTGAAGAAGACGGTACAATCGCAGCAATGATTGCTGAATTTAACAAAGTATATCCTAACATCACAGTTGAAACTGAAGGCGTTACAGATTACGCAGAAGATTCACTTCTTCGTCTTTCTACAGGTGACTGGGGCGACATCATGTTTATCCCTGCTGTAGATAAAGCAGAACTTGCAACATACTTCATGCCTTTTGATACTTTTGAAAACATGGATAAAGAAATCAACTTTGCAGATGCTTGGCAGTTTGACGGCATGAGCTATGGTATTCCTTACATGGCAAACGCACAGGGCGTTCTTTACAACAAGGCAGTATTTGAACAGGCTGGTATTACTGAACTTCCTACAACTCCTGATGAGTTCGTAGCAGATTTACAGTTAATCGCAGACAATACAGATGCTATTCCTCTTTACACAAACTATGCAGCTGGTTGGACAATGGGCGCATGGGATGCATATGTAGGTACAGTTTCTAATGGTGACAATACTTACATGAACCAGAAACTTGTTCATACAGCAGATCCTTTTGCAAATCCTGGCGACGGAACAGGCGCTTACAGCTTATACAAGATTCTTTATGATGCAGTTGCAAACGGCTTAATCGAAGATGACTACACAACAACTGACTGGGAAGGATGCAAAGGCATGCTGAACAGAGGTGAAATCGGTACTATGGTTCTTGGTTCATGGGCATACGCTCAGATGGTAGCAGCTGACGAACATGGTGAAGACGTTGGTTACATGCCTTTCCCTATGACTGTTGGTGGAACACAGTACGTAGCAGCTGGTGGCGATTACAACTACGCTATCAATGTTAACTCTTCTGATGACAACAAGACAGCAGCAATGGTATTCATTAAATGGATGACAGAAGATTCTAACTGGTGTTTCAATGAAGGTGGTTATACAGTAGATAAAGATGGACAGAATCCTGACTTATATGCAGCATTTGATGGTTGTGAAGTAACATCTGATCAGCCTGCATTAGCTGGTGAAGAAACCTTCTTAAATGACATGAATGCAGAATCAGAATTATCTATCAACGCTGGTGGAAATGCTAAGATCCAGAGAATCGTTGAAGCAGCAGCTACAGGTTCTGAAACTTATGATGACATCATGGCTGACTGGACTGCTAAGTGGAATGCAGCACAGGAAGAACTGGGCATCGAAGTATTATACTAATAAGCAGCGGAATTAATACTAAATAAGATTATTGTGCTGGATACAGAGCCAAGGGGAGGTATCTCCTTGGCTCTGATTATCAGAAGGAGAAGATAAATGTCAGCAAAAACCGGTATAGCGGCACCAAAGAGAACATTTATGCAATGGGCCAGAAGCAGAGATGGTCAGAAAGTGTTTGTAATGGCAACATTTATGATTTTGCCCTTGCTGTTACTATTTGTATTTACTTATCTGCCATTTGCTGAAATGTTTGGCTTTAGTTTTTATAACATGAAATATGTAGGTGCAAGAAAATTTGTAGGATTAAAAAATTATCTCAAAGTATTTCAACGTGACGATTGCTTTGGAGCATTGAAACTAAGCTTGTATTATATGGGTGGCTCTGTTATTCAGTTGGCTTTGTCTCTTTATTTGGCAACTGTTCTCAGCTTTAAAGTAAAAGGTGGAAGTATCTTTAAGGGCTTTATGTTTTTCCCTTATTTAATTAATGGTATTGCAATTGGTTTTATTTTTAAATTCTTTTATACCAGAGGCTTTGTATTTGATACAGTGCTTCAATGGTGTGGCTTTAATTTGGAAAATCTTCCGTATTGGTTAAAAGACCAGAGCATTAATAATATTTCTTTGGTGGGAACTTCGGTATGGCGTTACTTTGGACAGAATATGGTTTTGTTTATTGGTGCGATTATGTCTGTCGATTCAGAATTATATGAAGCAGCCATGCTGGATGGAGCCAATCGGTTTCAACAGTTTTTATATATTATTCTCCCCAGTATCAAAACAATTATTACATTAAATGTTATTTTGTCTATTACAGGTTCTCTCAGTGCATTTGAACCCCCTTATGTTATTACAAGTGGTGCGAACGGTACAGGAACATATTTTGTGGTTATGCATGAAATAGCCCATACGCAGCAAAAAGTTGGATTGGCATCGGCCATGGCGATTGTGTTACTTGCGATTATTTTTGCGGCGACCATTTTGCAGAAGCTGTTCTTTAAGTATGTGTTTAAGAGTGCTGAAGATGAGAATCCCAGGGATTCAATCAAACGTGCTAAACAAGTAGCAAGAATTGCAAAGAGAAAGGCAGGGAAATAGTTATGACAGTATTACAAAAAGTCGGTAAATATATAGTAGTTTTTCTTAAGTATTTCTCTTTGGTATTTTTCTCTTTTGTAGCTATTTTGCCAATCGTTTCCTGCGTTATTACGTCTTTTAAAACAGATGCAGAATATGGCAGGACAAATGTTATGGATTTACCTGAAAGCTGGCTTTACTTTAAGAACTTTACAGATGCATTTGTAAGAGCAAATATGGGAAAAGCGTTTATCAATTCTTTAATTATTTTGATTTGCGTTCTGCTTGCATCGGTATTGATTGGAACCCAACTTGCTTATGTATTGAACAGATTTAAGTTCCCGGGAAATAACTTGATTCGTAATTTGTTTTTGTTTGCATCACTCCTTCCCGGTGTTGCTATGCAGGTTGCAGTATATGAAATTATGTATAATTTGCACTTCATCAATTCCCTTGTAGGATATATAATCATGATGTGTGGTACGGATGTTATTTCCATTTATATTTATATCCAGTTTTTTGAGAATATTGATTATTCACTGGATGAATCAGGTATTATGGATGGCGCTTCCTTCTTTACAATTTTTTATAAAATCTTATTCCCTTTGTTAAAACCGGCAATTGTAACTGCCTGTATTTTAAAGGGCGTTGGTACTTATAATGAATACTACAGTGCAAATCTTTACTTGCAGGACAAGAAAAATCTGCCTACAGTTGCTACCTCCCTTTATACTTTTGTAGGTCCTTTGGGAAGTAAGTACAATTTAATCTGTGCAGGTGTAATTATTTCACTATTACCCGCATTGATTGTATTTATTACCTGTCAGAAGCAGATTTACAGTGGTTTAACAGCCGGAGCGGTGAAGGGTTAATGGTGAATGGGATGCGTGAACAAATGGTAGCAGAAGTCAGGAATCATTTAGTAAATGACATTATTCCCTTTTGGAAAGCATTAAGGGATAATGAATACGGCGGATATTACGGCTTTATGGATTATGATTTACAAGTAGATAAAGAAGCAGTGAAGGGTTGTATTTTAAATAGCCGTATCACTTGGTTTTTTGCCAATGCCTATATGGTGTTAAAAGATGAAACACTTCTTGACGAAGCAAGACATGGCTTTGATTTCATGGTGAAGCACTGTTTGGATCAAGAAAATGGTGGCATTTATTGGTCAGTCAAACATAACGGAGAACCGGAAGAAACGCTGAAACATACTTATAATCAAGCCTTTTCCATTTATGCATTATCATCTTATTATGATGCCAGCAAAGACCAAGAAGCATTGAAAATGGCTTATGATTTATTTCATCTGATTGAAGATAAATGTACAGATGACAAGGGGTATAGAGAAGCATTTTCTCGAGATTTCATCGAAATAGATAATGATAAATTATCAGAAAATGGTATAATGGCAGATAAGACAATGAATACGTTACTCCATGTTTTTGAAGCATATACCGAGCTTTATAGGGTGGACCATAATTTGGAGGTCAAAAAAAGACTGGAATGGATTATGGATACCTTTGTGGAAAAAGTATACAATGCCAAACTGCACAGGCAAGAGGTATTCTTTGATCAGGACTGGAATTCTATTATTGATTTACATTCCTACGGGCATGATATTGAAACTGCGTGGCTGTTGGACCGCGGGGTTGAAATCTTAGGCGAGGCTAAATATCAAGAATTGATTGCACCTGTTACCAAAGATTTAACCGCACAAATTTATAAAGTTGCTTTTGACGGAAATTCTTTGGCTAATGAATGCGAAAAAGGTGTTGTAGACACAAAGAGAATCTGGTGGGTACAGGCAGAGACCGTCATTGGTTTTCTGAATGGCTATCAGAAGGAACCGGATAAGCAGGAATATCTACAGGCAGCTGAAAATGAATGGGATTTTATCAGAACACATGTGGTTGATCAACGAAAGGGTTCTGAGTGGTTCTGGGCGGTAGATTCGGAAGGGAAACCTTATCCGGGCATGCCGATTGTAGAGCCGTGGAAATGTCCTTATCATAACGGCAGAATGTGCTTGGAAGTGATAAAAAGAGAGGGACTGGGAGATGAGTGAGTTGAACCAGAAGTATTATGAGGAACTGAAAAGATATGAGGCATTAATCGGCAGAAAAAATGAAGTCGATACAGAATTTTACAATGGTGTTTATGACAGGTATAAATATCCGGTTTTGACAAGAGACCATGCACCGCTTACCTGGCAGTATGATTTGAATCCTGAAACCAATCCTTATTTTATGAAAAGGCTTGGAATTAATGCAGTACTGAATTCAGGAGCGATAGAGTTAAACGGAAAGTTTTATCTGGTTGCAAGAGTAGAAGGCGACGACAGAAAATCCTTTTTTGCTGTAGCGGAAAGTGATAACGGAATAGACGGATTTAAGTTCTGGGATTATCCTATTTTACTACCGGATACCTGTCCTGAGGAAACCAATGTCTATGATATGCGACTAACCAAACATGAAGACGGTTATATTTATGGTGTATTTTGTTCTGAAAGCAAGGATACCTCTTCTAATGACTTATCAGCAGCTGTAGCAGCGGCAGGTATTGTCAGAACAAAGGATTTAAAGACTTGGGAGAGACTGGATAATCTGGTTACCTTACGGTCACCGCAACAGAGAAATGTGGTGCTACATCCTGAATTTGTAAATGGAAAATATGCTTTTTATACTAGACCCATGGATGATTTTATTGAAACCGGTTCAGGCGGTGGTATTGGATTTGGACTTTGTGATGATATTACACATGCAGTTGTGGATGAAGAAAGAATGACCAGTATCCGTAGATATCATACCATTACGGAAGCTAAGAACGGTGCAGGTGCCGTACCAATCAAGACAGATAAATGCTGGCTTCATATAGCACATGGTGTAAGAATGACAGCTGCCGGTCTGCGTTATGTTATTTACTTGTTTGCCACAGACTTAAAAGATCCTGCAAAGGTGATTGCTGAACCCTCAGGTCTCTTAATCGGACCTTTAGATGCAGAAAGAGTTGGAGATGTATCCAATGTAGTATTTACCAATGGTGCTATTGCCAGAGATAACGGTGATGTGTTCATCTATTATGCTTCCAGTGATACCAGAATGCATGTAGCTACTACTACAATCGATAAGTTACTTGACTATGTATTTAATACACCTAAAGATCCACTTCGTTCTGTAAAATGTGTGGAACAAAGATGCGAATTAATTAAAAAGAATCTGGAGTTTTTAAATAAAAATTCTTAATGAGAAGGAGAGTTAAAATGAGTAAAATAAAGATGATTGCTCCTGCGGTTAAAAATGTGCCCTGGCAGGAGAGACCCGCTAATATAGTGGGTGCCCCCATTTGGAGATATACAGAAAATCCGATTATCGGCAGAAATCCGGTAGAAGGTGTAGCAAGAATTTTCAACAGTGCTGTCATGCCTTACGGTGATGAGTTTATTGGCGTATTTAGAGGAGAGCAAACTAACGGAATACCTTATATTTATATGGGTAGAAGCAAGGATGCGATTCACTGGGATTTTGATAAAGAAAAAATTCCTTTTGTAGATGAAGACGGTAAGCCGTTTATGCCTCGTTATGCATATGATCCAAGATTGGTTAAAGTAGAAGATACTTATTATATTATTTGGTGTCAGGATTTCTATGGTGCAGCAATCGGAATGGCACAGACTAAGGATTTCAAAACCTTCGTCAGACTGGAGAATCCTTTTATTCCTTATAACAGAAATGCTGTATTGTTCCCTCGAAAAATCAATGGTAATTTCTGTATGCTGAGTCGTCCTTCAGATAGCGGACATACTCCTTTCGGCGATATTTTCTTAAGTGAAAGCCCGGATATGGTTTACTGGGGCAAACACAGACATGTAATGGGCAAAGGTAATGAATGGTGGGAATCTGTTAAGATTGGTGGCGGTGCAGCTCCTATCGAAACAAGCGAAGGTTGGCTGTTATTCTATCATGGTGTAAGTGGCACTTGTAATGGATTTGTTTACTCCATTGGTGGAGCAATTTTGGATCTTGAGAATCCTTCTATTGTTAAGTATAGATGTGAAACCTTCCTGCTGACACCGGAAGAATGGTATGAGGAAAGAGGATTTGTTCCAAACGTATGCTTCCCTTGTGCTACAATTCATGATCCTGAAAGCGGAAAGATTGCAATTTATTACGGATGCGCTGACAGTTATGTGGGCTTGGCCTTCACGCAATTTGATGAGATTGTAGATTATATTAAAGAACATAGTGTGTTAACTGAATCTGATACGGAAATTGGCAGAAGATAAGTTAAAAGGCCTGCTGGATGCAGGCCTTTCTTTTTTCGTTGATAAACATCTGTTGATTAAGCAAGTCTTGCATATTTTTTAACAGCTTTTATGTAGATATTAAGGGAAAAGGCATGGTATAATTATGGAGTATATAATTCGGACCGAAAACGGTCAGTTGAATAGAGGTAACTGGAATAGAATCAAGAATTGCATGAGAAAGGCAGTTAGAGGTGAAAAGGTAGTAGTTGGGTTCCTTGGGGGTTCAATTACACAGGGGAGTTTATCTTCCGCACCGGAAACCTGTTATGCCTATTTAGTTTATGAATGGTGGAGGAAGACTTTTCCGGAGGCGGAAGTGGTTTTCATCAATGCAGGAATTGGAGGAACTACTTCTCAGTTTGGTGTATCCAGAGTAGAAGAACATTTGCTGAAGGATCATCCCTATTTTATTCTGATTGAATTTGCGGTTAATGATGATAATACTGAGTTTTTCCAAGAAACCTATGAAGGGTTAATTAGAAAAACGTATGGAGATAGCAGTAAGCCGGCAGTATTGTTGATGAATAACGTACGATATGATGACGGAGGCAGCGCAGAAGAAATTCATCTGGAGATAGCAAAGAGATATGAACTGCCTATGGTCAGTATGAGAAGCACAATTTGGCCGGAGGTAGTATCGGGAAGAATTGAGAAGCGTTCGATTACACCGGATGATTTACATCCTAATGATGCAGGGCATCGGTTGATTGCAGATGTAATCAGTGCTTTTTTGGAATCGGTTTATCGGGAATTAGATACAGAAGAACAAGCATCATTTTTGAAGACAGGAGAGTTGCCTGCACCAATTACGATGAATGCTTATGAGAATTCTACACGATATCAAAATCATACATCTGCGCCTGAGACAATGGGTTTTGTAGCGGATACGAAACCACAAGAGGATATACGGGATATTTTTCGAAATGGTTGGACCGCTTCTAAGGTAGGGGATAAAATCAGATTTTCAATAACAGGCACAGGGGTTGCGGTACAATATCGAAAATCGATTCATAAGCCAACACCAATTGCAAAAGTGGTGGTAGACGGACAAGATGATAAAGCTGTTATTTTGGATGGCAATTTCCAGGAAGATTGGGGTGATTGTCTCTATATTGATACAGTAACAAAACATATGGCGTTGCAAGAGCATATTGTGGAAATCAGCATCATTGAAGCACATGAAGATGATGTTGTACCTTTTTATTTGGTTTCGGTGATAGGCTCAAAATAAAGTTTTAATGGGGGTAGGAAATGAACAAAAGAGAGAAGAAGGAAAAGAAATCTGACAAAGTAAATAAAATCAAGACGCAGATAGGGGCATCCAGAAGAAGTATTATGCAGACCTTACTTGCAGGCTTCGCAGTACCCGTGTTGCTCATGATTGTACTTGGCGTGGTATCCTACAATACTGCATCGGCAGGTATGCTGTCCAAATATCAGGAATCTGCAGTATCTACTGTTTCGGCAGTGGGTAATTATTTTAATTTGATTTGTACAACTGTTTCCAGTAAGGCATTAGAGCTGGTAGGTAAGGGCGATGTATCAGATTACTATACGAAGGATTACAAAAAACAGGATGCAGAATCCATGGAGACTTTACGTAATGCAAGAACGCTATTAGGCAACGCAAAATCGACAAATAAATATGTATACAGCTATAGTGTGATTCCTGAGGCAGGAACTTATTTGACTTCGTTAACTGGTTCAATGAGTGCTAATCCGCATGATGACTTTGTAGCGTCCGCAGAAGGACAATATTTTGTAAATAATCCGACACAGAGAACTGCGTGGCTTGGATATCATACCTATATTGACGATAGCTTAAAGAGTCTTCCTGAGAAATATGCAATTGCATTTTATCAGAGATTGACCAAAGGCGATTCTTATCTGGTATTTGATATCAGCATGGATGTAGTAACAGATATGTTGTCTGGAATGGATTTTGGAGAAGGCAGTATCAAGGCGCTGGTATCTGTTGATGGACGTGAAATAGTTTCCATTCAAGGTAAGGAAGAAGAAGTAATTGAAAATACTTATTTTGTCGGACAGTCTTTTTTTGAAGAATCCAGAAGCTTGGAAGAAGCAGGAACAGCTAATGTAAAGCTGAACGGTACAAGATATGTATACATCGCTACTCCGGTAGGTAAGACTGGCGCTATGATTTGTGCCCTTATTCCCAGAAGTAATCTTTTAGGACAGGTTGATTCAATTAGATACATAACAATTATAATTGTACTTCTAGCAGCTGTAATAGCACTGGTTATTGGCGGAATGATTTCGATTGGTATCAGTCGTACTGTTAAAAGTATGACCGCTGGTTTATCAAAGGTTGCAGAAGGCGATTTAAGTAATCAGTTTGTAACTAACAGAAAAGATGAGTTTGGTACGCTGACTGATAGCTTGAATAAAATGTTAGGCAGTATTCGTTTGTTAATGCAGGATATGCAGAAATTTGGATTTAAAGTCAAGGAAATGGCAGCGGATGTATCCGTGCGTACAGAGAGTATCAGCGAGTCTGTACAGAATACGTCCAGAGCTATGGATGAAATGGCTGAGGGCATACAATCACAAGCTGAAGAAACAGAAAACAGTAATGATAAAATGACTGCTTTTTCGGAAAATATCGGTGAGTTGACTGAGAGAACCAATCAGATGGGTGGCTCAGCAGATAAGGCAATAGAAGCGGTAGAACAAGGAAAGGTAATCGTACAGGATTTGAACGGCAAGAGTGACACGACAGTTGCTTTAACCAGAATTCTTGTAGATGACATTGCAAATGTTCGTAAGAGTGCGGAAGAAATAAAGAGCTTTGTAGAGGTCATTAACAGTATTGCCGGTCAGACCAACCTTCTTTCTTTGAATGCATCTATAGAGGCAGCAAGAGCAGGCGAAGCCGGAAGAGGATTTGCAGTAGTTGCGGAAGAAATTCGTAAGCTTGCAGATCAATCCAAAGAATCCGGTAACAAGATTCAGGATATTGTTGCCAATATCGGAAATACTACTCAAAAGACTGCCGTTTCAGCTAAGAAGGCAGAAGATATGATTTTGGAGCAAGCCGGTGCCTTGAATCAAACAGTGGATGTATTCAGTCAGATACAGAGTTGCGTAGGCGAATTGGTTGACGGTATGCGTATGACCATGGATAGATTGGGACAATTATCAAATGAAACGAATCAAGTACAGGATTCCATACAGAATATTTCAGCTGTATCCGAAGAAGTGGCAGCTTCTACGCAGGAAGTTACAGCTACAATGGGCGAGCAGGCTAACATTATCAGCGAATTGGCTGTCAAGGCAGAAGCACTGAGCCATGAGGCAGAGGAACTGGATAAGGCAATCGCACAGTTTAAACTGGAAGATATACAGGACACAGAAGTGATAGCTGATGCGCCGGAGGCTGTGTCTGTAACATCTGAAGTGTCTGAAGAAGTAACATCTGAAGTGCAGGAATCAGTATCTGAGGAAGCAGTAACATGTGAGGTGCAGGAGCCAGTATCTGAAGAAGTTGTATCATCTGAAGTGCAGGAGCCAGTATCTGATGAAGTTGTATCATCTGAAGTGCATGAGACAGAGTCTGAGGAAATAGTTGCAGAGGTACAGGAGAATTGTGCGGAAGAGGATGCAGAGAATCAAGAATAGTACAGAATAATAAAACAACAGAGAATTAGATAAAGATAATTGAATGAAAGGCTTGGTATATTAAAATATGTTTTGTGAAGATTTTGTCTGGGGTGTTGCCAGCAGCGCTTATCAAATAGAAGGCAGAGAAGAAGGCGACGGATGTGGTAAAAACATCTGGGATACCTTTACAGAAGAAGGACGTATTCAAGATGGATATGACGCAACAGTAGCCTGTGACCATATGCATCTGTACAAAGAAGATTACGCCATGATGCGTATACTTGGAATCAAGGCATATCGTTTCTCTATCAGCTGGGCTAGATTAATCCCGGAGGGAACCGGTCAAATTAATGAAAAGGCCGTTGCTTTGTACAGAGATATGATGCTGGAAATGAAGAAGAACGGTATAGAACCTTATTTGACCATGTATCATTGGGAATTTCCTCAAGCGCTTCAAGACAGAGGTGGCTGGTTAAACGAAGAAGTGATTAACTGGTTTGGTGAATATGCAAAAGCAGTAGCAGAAAACTTTTCAGATTTATGTGAACATTTTATTACGTTAAATGAGCCGGAATGTTTCGTGGGAATCGGACATCTTTCAGGTGATCACGCTCCTGGGCTGAAATTGCCGCAAAAAGATGTATTCCAGATTGCGCATAATGCTTTGCGTGCACACGGGCAAGCAGTTATCAATTTGAGAAAATATGCTTGCAGACCGATTAAGGTAGGTTATGCACCTACCTGTGGTATGCCCTATCCGGTTTCAGATAAGCCGGAGGATATTGAAGCAGCACGAAAGGTCATGTTTGGTTTTTACCAGCCAATGGAGAATTGGACTTGGAATGTAGCATGGTTTAATGACCCGGTATTTCTAGGGAAATACCCTGAAGAGGGATTAAAGAAGTTTGCGGAATATCTTCCTGAAATTACGGAAGAGGATATGAAACTTATTTCCCAGCCGTTGGATTTCATGGGACAAAATATTTATAACGGCTATTTTGTGAAACAGGGAGCAGACGGCGAACCGGAATTTGTAAAAAGACCTTCCGGATTCCCTAAAACAGCGGCTAACTGGCCCATAACTCCCGAATGTTTTTATTGGGGTGTTAAGATGATTTATGATCGCTACAAATTACCTCTTTATATTACAGAAAACGGAATGTCTTGTCATGACAGTGTTGCTTTGGACGGACAAGTACATGATCCGGACAGACAGAATTTCTTAGATTTATATATTTCTATCCTTCAAAAAGCCAATGATGAAGGGGTAGATGTGAGAGGATATTTCCTTTGGACGTTCTTGGATAATTTCGAGTGGGATAAAGGTTACACAGAACGTTTCGGAATTGTACATGTTGATTTTGCTACTCAGAAAAGAGTGGTTAAGGATTCTGCATATTGGTATCAAAAAGTGATTGAATCCAATGGCGCGGAACTGACAATCAACAAAAAGCAAAGGTCTATTTTATTCCTGAATCCGGTATTTAAACAAATGCTTTGGGGCGGCAATCAGTTAAGAGAACAGTTTGGCTATGAGATTCAAGGCGAAGATACCGGAGAATGCTGGGCAATCAGTGCACATCCGAATGGGGATTGTGTGGTGAAGGAAGGGCCTTATCAGGGTAAGTCACTTTCACAGTTATGGAAAGAACAACCGGAATTGTTTGGAAATCTTCCCATGGATCGATTCCCTTTGCTCATCAAAATAATTGATGCAAAGGATGACCTCAGTATTCAGGTGCATCCCAATGATGCATATGCCAAAGAACATGAAAATGGTTCTCTGGGCAAGACCGAATGCTGGTATATCTTGGATTGTACAGAAGATGCGACTTTGGTAGTTGGTCATAATGCCAAGAATCGCGATGAGTTGAAGCAAATGATAGACCAAGGTAACTTTAAAGAGTTGATTCGTGAAGTACCGATTAAGAAGGGTGATTTTATTCAAATCAATCCGGGAACAGTACATGCAATTAAAGGTGGCATGGTAATCTTGGAAACTCAGCAAAACAGTGATATTACTTATCGCGTTTATGATTATGACAGGTTAACAAACGGTCAGCCGAGACAGCTTCATGTACAGCAGAGTATCGATGTGATTACTGTACCGGCAGCGTCAGTGGAAAACAGTATTAAGTCCGCAGCACATACACCGGAAAATGAAATGGTTGAGTTGATTTCCTGTGATTACTATACAGTATGGAAATTACATGTTACCAAACCGTTTATTTTAAAGCAGGACAAACCGTTTATGAATATGAGTGTAATCGAAGGTCAAGGTCTGGTAAACGGTCAACTGATTCAAAAGGGAGATCATTTTATTCTGCCTGCAGGAATCGGCGAAGTGGATTTACGTGGAGACATGCAGCTGATTGCTTCCACATGTGCAGCTAAATAGGATAGCGGTTAAGTTAGACGTTTGAGTAACAGAATGTTTATAGTGGGCGTAGAAGCTAAAAAGCAAGCTTGTACGCCCATTTTTTTGATTAAAGCATTAAAATCTTGAAGAAATGTATGTTTTAACGAATTACAATCTTGAAGAAATGCATATTATGTGAAGTGCAAATCTTGAAGAAATGTATAAAATGGAATATAATAATATTGAAGAAATGCACATGGGAAGTTTTTCTGATTAGAAAGTAGAGGAATTCAATGTATTTTAAAAGAAAAGCATATAATGCTTTAATGGATTGGAAAGAAAAATATGCAGAGCGATACGCGGTATTGCTTGAAGGAGCAAGGCGAGTTGGTAAGTCCACTATTGCAGAGCAATTTGCAAAAAACGAGTATCAATCTTATATTCTAATTGATTTTTCAAATAGTTCAGACGAAATCAAAGAATGTTTTAATGATATTCATGACTTAGATATATTTTTCCTGAGATTACAGGCGATAACAGGCATTGATTTATTTCCACATGAGTCTGTTATTATTTTCGATGAAGTACAGTTGTTTCCACAAGCCAGACAGGCAATAAAACATTTGGTGAAGGACGGGAGATATCATTATATTGAAACCGGTTCACTGATATCAATCAAGAAAAACGTAAAAGATATATTGATTCCGTCTGAGGAAATGAAAATATCGGTATATCCAATGGACTATGAAGAATTCTGTGATGCTACAGGTAAGAAATATTCTATAATCAAGACCTTATTTGAAATGAATAGAGAAGTTGGTCAACAAGTAAATCGTAAGATGTTGCGTGATCTTAGAATCTATATGGCGGTGGGAGGAATGCCTCAGGCAGTTGAAGCTTATGTGGATGGCAATAGTTTTTCGATGATTGATCAAATTAAACGACAAATCATTCATTTATATGAAGAGGATTTTAAGAAAATAGATTTGTCAGGCAGATTGTCATCCATGTATCATTCTATACCTGCACAATTATCTAAAGATGTGAAAAAATATCGTATATCCGCTGCGCTGGAAAGAAGAAAATCCTCAAAAGATGATAATCTGATATATGATTTAATTGATTCTAAAACGGTTTTGCCTTCTTATAATGTGACGGATCCAAGGGTAAGTATCTCTCTTACGAAAGATATTGATAGCTATAAATTGTACATTGCAGATACAGGGTTGTTTATTACTTTGATGTTTATGGATAGACCTGTGGCTGAAAATGAATTATATGCAAAACTTCTATCGGACAAACTTCCAGCCAACTTGGGTTATTTATACGAGAATTTGGTTGCACAAATGCTAACGGCATCAGGAAGAGAGCTGTATTATCATACATGGGAAAAAGAGGGAAGCACACATTATTATGAAATTGATTTTTTGTTATCACAGGGAACGAAGGTGTCAGCTATTGAAGTGAAATCTTCAGGAACAGGAAAGCACGAATCCTTGTTGGCTTTTAAAAAGCGATATTCCAGTCATATCAAGGAGTGCTTCATTATTTCACAAAAGGATATTGATGAGAAAGCTGATATAAAATATGTACCGGTTTATATGACAGAAGTTTTGGCCAGATAGGGAATATTAATTTAAAATCAAGTGGAGGATTCTATGAGGAAGAGAACAAACAAGATATGCTTAGCTATGATTATGATGTTGGCGTTTACATCACTTAGTTTAGGTGCGTGTAGTCCTGCTACAGAAGAAGTTAATAAGGTAGGCCAGAAAAATAGTAATGAAATACATGAAAACGTGGAACAGCCAGAAAATCAAGAAAGCAAAGTGGAACACCTTGGTTATGAGGAAAGTATTGAACAGGCAATTGCTACCTTAGAAGAAAATTTGCCGGATATGCAAACTGCTGAGAAAATATTGCCGGAATATATTGAAATTCTAGATACCTGCGAGGGTGATATTGGTAATGATGATAGTCTGGAGCAAGTTGTTGTGCTGGAATATACAGACCAAAATTCAGTCCAAAATGATGAAGTGTTGGATACAGGAAGTAGAATTATTTGTGTATTTGAAGATGCAGGCAATGAAAAATATCAGTGTGTGGAAACTAACAACAGTCTGATTTTAAACAGAAAATTGGAAACAGTCTCAGAGGACACTTATGCAGGAATGGAAATTAAAGATGGACTTTTAAAAATTTCCACTTTTGCTATGGAAGAAAAGGTGAAGGAAAGCCGTTCATGGTATGTTCCCGGAGGAGATTGGGATTCCAATTTGGGGTTGATATTAATTATTGAGAATGGAGAACTGATTTCTTTTTACAGTATGAGTGACTAGTCACTTAGTGATAGAAAGGACATGGATTTCGCGTTTGGGCAGCGGACCAATGAACGATAACAACACAATGAAATCCAGAGTTTGGGTAGCAGATTTCATTTTTCTCCGTGCGTACCCAAAACTAGTCACGTAGAATTTGAACAACGTCAGTTTACGGATAAAATACTTTGAATTATAAATGGTATCTTGTAGTTTGAGAAAATCAGGTAATTTCTGCCTATCTTCCTCAAATTACCCGTCGTTATTCTTTGATTTTAGGACTTCCTGATTTAAGGAACGGGTTAATTCTCTTTGATGAAGCTTCTTTACCCGCTTTGATTTCCTAATTTCTTCATTTACCACTTACATCCAAAATAATTCTCATGTAAAACAAAGCCATCCAAGTTGTTTTCCCCGTCTCTCTGACAAAAGAAGCATTAACCGAGCATTTTCAACGGGTAATACTCGATTTCTGATATATATTTACCTGATATTCAAAGTGTTCGCATCCCGGGTGACTAAACTAGTGCACATAAATAAAAAGTGCGGCTATCCGCAAAAATTATTCGAGGTATGACATGATGTTTAACCTCTGATAGCATAAAAGTGCTGTCAGAGGTTTTTCTTATATTGAAAAAGCAATCTGCCAAATATATACTATACATACTAATGCAAATATATAGTTCATATAAAAGGAGAAAGCATGCCAAGATTTAACGAACAGGAAAAAGAGCAAATTCAAAAAGCATTACTGATGGAAGGTGCACATTTATTTACTCTTTATGGTATCAAGAAGGTTACTATAGATGACATTGTGAAAGCTGTAAATATTGCCAAGGCTTCTTTTTATAGGTTTTATGAAGGCAAAGAATATTTATTTCTGGATATTGTACAGAAACAGCAAGAGGAAATATTCACATTATTAGAAAATCTGTTACATAATAACCAATCGAAGTCCGATAAAGAACGAGTCAAAGAAGTGTTCTTTGCTATGTCAGAGCTGGTAGAAAAATATCCGCTCTTGATGAATATAGATAAGGAAACAGTAACGCTTATCAGTAGAAAAATCTCGCCACAACGGTTACAGGAATTTGCTTCGCAGGGATTTGATGCAGTTAAAGCAATAGAGCAAAATGGTATTACATTCAAATATGATGCCAAGGTTATCTCACAGATTTTTCATGCATTTTACGAATCTTGGATTAGTTTGCAGGAGCAACCGCAAGAAATGCAGGCAACAGTTATTATTATTATGTTAGAAGGAATTTTGCAACAGATTTTATAGTCGTCGAAGAAAATAATTAGTAGGTTGTTTGAAAATCCTACTAAAACTATCAAGTGAAAAATTTGATAGGTAGCTTTTTCTTAAATTAACCTGCTAAAAGTCAACAAGGAAGCCATTTATAGGTTGTTTTTAGGTCAATTTAACCTACTAAAAGCCGGCAAGTGAAGCCATTTGTAGGTCGGAGACACAAAATTCTGTGGACGAAATTCAACTATTCACGCATTATAGTAGGATAACGGTTTTCTAAATCGGTGGGCTAAATGCAATAATTGATATTTTTAGTCCCCCTAAGTAGAAATCACAGGATTTGTCAATTAAAAATCTGCTATAATGGATTTTATTGAAAACAATATGGATATGGAGAAAAACATGAACATTCGTAATAGTGCTAGAGCATTTATTTTAAATGAAAATAATGAAATTTTGTTACAGAGGTTTGAATTTAGTTTTACTGGAAAAGTGAAAATACTATGGGTTACACCCGGTGGCGGTGTGGAAGAAGGCGAGAGTGAAAAACAGGCATTAGAGCGGGAATTGTTTGAAGAACTTGGATTACAGATTGATGTAAAAGGCGAAAGTATATTGATGCTGGATATTCCATTTGATGGGAAGTGGGGAAAGTTTATTAGTCACGAAGTATATTATGTAGTGCAGATACCTAAGAATACGCCTTTTTCATTAGAAAATATGGAAGAAGGCGAAAAGAAGACTTTTCATAATTTACAGTGGTGGAAGCTAGAGGAATTGAAGAAAACAAAAAATGAATTTGAACCACGAAATGAAATAATAAAGTTCATGGAGAACACAACAAGCAGGAAATAATTGTATAGAATACTCTTTTGTGATAATCTAATAAAAGTAATAGGTTCCGTGTGATTAAGTGTAAAGCAGAAAGAAGGATAAAATATATGATTAACGAACAATACAAGAAAATGTTGGAAGGTAAATCTGTAATTAGACAATTATCTGAGTTTGCCACAGCCAGAGGCCAAGAAATTGGTTATGAAAATGTATTTGATTACAGTTTGGGAAACCCTTCTGTACCTGTGCCGGAGAAATTTACCGAAATAATGAAGGAACTGTTGCAGACTAAGAATTCTATGCAATTACATGGTTACAGTCCCAGTCTTGGTATTCCTTCTGTGAAGGATAAAATTGCGCAGTCTTTAAATAGAAGATTCGGCATGAATTATACAGGAAATCATATTTTCCCGACTACTGGTGCGGCAGGAGCTGTTGCACATGCGGTACGCTGCGTAACGAAACCCGGTGACGAGGTACTGACATTTGCACCCTTTTTCCCGGAATATAATCCCTACATTAATATGACCGGTGCGCAGTTAAAAGTTGTACCTGCCAATACGAAAAACTTCCAGATTAATTTTGATCAATTAGATGAAATGTTGACTGATAAAGTGGCAGCACTTTTAATCAATACGCCTAACAATCCGTCAGGTGCCGTTTACAGTGCGGAAACCCTTAAGGAATTGGCAGCCATGTTGACTAGAAAACAGGAAGAGTTTGGACATGATATTTTCCTGATTTCAGATGAACCCTACAGAGAAATCATTTTCGCCGGAGTAGATGCTCCTTATGTATCTAAGTTTTATGATAATACATTATCTTGCTACTCCTATTCGAAATCATTATCACTGCCCGGCGAGCGAATCGGTTATGTGGCAGCGAATCCCAAATGTCGGGATGCAGAGCTGATTAGTGCCATGTGCGGACAGATTTCCAGAGGAATCGGACATAACTGTCCTCCTTCTATTATACAACTGGCAGTAGCGGAAGTGTTGGATGTGACTTCTGATATGAGCGTTTATGAAACCAATATGAACCTATTATATAATGAACTGACCGCGCTGGGATTTGACTGCGTGAAACCCGGCGGAACTTTCTATATCTTCCCCAAGGCACTGGAAGCAAATGCAGTTGCTTTTTGCCAGAAGGCATTAAAGTATGACTTGATACTGGTACCGTCTGACAGTTTTGGTGTACCGGGATATTTCCGTATGGCTTACTGCATTGACACGGAAAAGGTGGAGCGTTCGCTGGAAGCACTTCGTAAATTCGTGAAGGAAAACTACTAATCAAGCAATAGGGGGCGTAGGATGATGTATCAGGCATCTCTGGTATTGGAAGGTGGCGGTATGAAAGGTGTTTATACTGCCGGTATACTGGATTTTTTTATGGATAAAGGTCTTTCGTTCTCCTCCTGCTATGGTGTTTCGGCAGGCGCGTGTCTGCTGGGCAGTTTTTTATCCGGGCAAAGGGAAAGAGGTTATCGCGTAACCGTGGATTATCTGGACGATAAACATTATTGCAGTATGTACAGCTTGCTGACGACAGGCGATTTGTTTGGCGCTAAGATGTGTTACCATACCATTCCGGAACAGTTGAATCCTTATGATTATGAAGCCTTTTCCAAATATAAAGGCAATTTTTATACGGTTGTAACCAACATAGAAACCGGTGAAACTGAATATATTCCTATTAAAGATATGAAAAAGGATATTGAAGTGATTCGGGCTTCTGCTTCGTTACCTTTAGTGTCACGAAATGTGGAAATACAAGGCAAGTATTATCTGGATGGCGGTATCTCGGACGCAATTCCCATTCGGCGTTCCATTGCAGATGGGAATACTAAAAATATTGTGGTATTGACCAAAGAGACCGGTTATCGAAGAAAACAAGATTCCACATTGCCATTAATGAAACTGCGTTACAGAAAATATCCGAAGATTTATGAACTGATGCAAAAAAGGAATTTGGTTTATAATGAAACCTTGGATTACTTGGAGCGGCAGGTGGAAGAAGGCAGCGTGTTTCTAATCAGACCCTCACAACCAAGTGCAGTGGGGCGTATTGAGAAAGACCGTGATAAACTTCGTGCGCTTTATGAGCAGGGTTATCAAGACGGAGTTGAGAATTATGCACAATTAATGGAATTTTTAGGGCAAGTGGAGGAAAAGTAAATGATTGAATTTTTAAAGGCATTATTATTTGGTATTGTGGAAGGAATTACAGAATGGCTTCCGATTAGCAGTACCGGTCACATGATTTTATTAAACGAGTTTGTGAAGTTGGATGTTTCAAAAGAATTTTGGGATATGTTCTTGGTGGTTGTTCAGCTGGGTGCAATTCTGGCAGTTGTTGTATTGTTCTGGAATAAGATTTTTCCGTTTGGGAAAAAGAACAATCCGGATCCGGTCAAAAAAGAGGGCCTCTTATCCTGGTGTAAAAAAGACAT
This sequence comes from uncultured Lachnospiraceae bacterium, assembly GCA_964571145.1. Taxonomy (GTDB): domain Bacteria; phylum Bacillota; class Clostridia; order Lachnospirales; family Lachnospiraceae; genus Suilimivivens. The sequence goes on from CAZNAP010000015.1 coordinate 37,946, forward strand.
TTGGATTATGTGGTTTAAGATCGTTGTAGCCTGTATTCCAGGTGTGTTAATCGTGGTATTGGATTTGAATGATAAGTTCGAAGAATTATTTTATAATCCCACCAGTGTTGCTATTGCATTGATCGTATTTGGTATTGGTTTTATTCTCATTGAAAACTGGAACAAGCAGCGTGAACCTAAGACACATTCTTTGGCAGAACTGACTTATTTAACGGCATTGGCAATCGGATTGTTTCAGATTCTGGCAGCAGTTTTCCCTGGTACCTCCAGATCAGGAGCAACCATACTTGGCGCATTGTTGATTGGTGTATCCAGAACCGTGGCAGCGGAGTTCACTTTCTTCTTAGCAATTCCGGTTATGCTGGGTGACGGACTTTTGGAAATATTGGATTTTGGATTCCACTATACGGGAACAGAAATCATGATTTTGGTAACAGGCATGATTACAGCTTTCTTAGTGTCCGTGTTTGTCATTAAGTTTTTAATGAATTATATCAAGAAGCATGATTTTAAGGTATTTGGTTGGTACCGAATCGTTCTGGGTATGATTGTACTGATTTATTTCATGTTGTAATTATATAAGCACCGAGCAACTAAGTTCTTAGCATTTTCTGAACGCCCGAGATGATTATTTTTTGTTATAGTCTTTTTAGAAAGTATATGAAAAAGACAGCCGGCATATAATTTATGTTAGTAGGCAAGGACAATCATTTAAACGGGGGTAAAGAAAATGCTATCTTTTTTTAATCAGTCTATACAAGACACAACCAAGAGACTAAACGTTAATACAACGACTGGTCTCTCAACGAAAGAAGTTGAGAAGAGAGTCAGCCAGTATGGCTCAAATCGTCTGGAGGGCGGCAAGGAAAAGAGTATCTTTCAAATGATGCTGGAACAGCTGAAAGACTTCTTAGTTATCATTTTGATGATAGCAGCAGTTATTTCCATTGCACTAGGAGAGTCTCTGGAAGGAATTATTATTCTGGCAATCGTAGTTCTGAATACCATTTTGGGTGTATATCAGGAAAATAAAGCCAGCAATGCATTAAAAGCGTTAAAGGAAATGGCCAGTCCGCATGCCAAGGTACTGCGTAATGGACAGATTGTGGAAGTGGCTTCCAGTGATGTAGTTCCCGGCGATATAGCAATTTTGGAAGCCGGAGATTATATTCCTGCTGATTTAAGATTAATTGAAGCGATTAACTTAAAAGTAGATGAAGCGGCACTGACCGGTGAATCGGTGCCGGTTGAGAAGGATGCAGATGCTATTTTACCGGAGGATGCTGGTTTATGTGATCGCATTAACAGTGCTTATATGGTGAACCTCGTTTGGCAATGGCTTTTGCCATGGTAAGTCTGTTGTGACTT
>CAZNAP010000016.1:0-2380 GCA_964571145.1 uncultured Lachnospiraceae bacterium
GAAGAAGAATTATATGAGGGCATTTGTACTGAGAAGTATTATGAAGGTGCAGCCAGATATATACAGGAGAAATATCCGGAGGCAAAATTCTTTGTATTTAGCAATGAACCTAAATGGGTGAAGGGTTGGCTGAATAATCTAATTGCCAGCCAGATTAAAGAAGGAATGAGCAGAGAAGAAATCAAGAAGATGGAACATCGATTTATTCTGATTGAATCTAATACAGAATATACCGGGTATTTGGATATGCTATTGATGAGCCGCTGTAAACATAACATTATCAGCAACTCCAGTTTCAGCTGGTGGGCAGCATGGCTCAACGAAAATCCAAATAAAACAATGATAGCGCCCGATCGATGGGACAATGAAAATATTGATGATGATGCAATTTACACAAAGGGTATGACATTAGTTAATTCAAGGGGAAGAGTAGAACGGACGGTTAAGTAATTATGATCATAATCAGAATGACAGGCGGACTCGGCAATCAGATGTTCCAATATGCCTTGCTCCTAAAACTTCAATCCCAAGATAAGACGGTCAAGCTGGATGATAAAACGGAATATGAGAATCAAGATGCCAGAAACGTTACATTATGGGCGTTTGGCATTTCTTATGAGGCGGCAACAAAAGAAGATATCATCAAACTGACAGATGGTTCTTTGGAATTATGGCATCGAATTAGAAGAAAGCTTTTTGGGCGAAGAAGTCTTATTTATTGCGAGCAAGATATTAATTTTGACCCGGAAGTATTGGACAAGAACAACGCGTATCTGACGGGGTATTTTCAGAGCGACAAATATTTCAAAGACATTGAACTGATTGTCAGAAAGACTTTTCAATTTATACCGCAGCTATATGAGAATGTTCCGGCTGAATTAGCGAAGCAGATAAAAAAATATCAAAATCAAATACAAGATTCAGACGCAGTATCCGTTCATATCCGCAGAGGAGATTATTTGGATAAGAGAGAACTCTATGGAGATATTTGTACGGAAGAATATTACCAAAAGGCAGTTACGATTATTAAGGAACAATGTCCGGAAGCTACTTTCTTTATTTTCAGTAATGATCCGGAATGGAGTAAAAAAAGAATTGAAGAATTATATGGTGCCAGTAAGCGAGTTGTGATCATAGAAGGCACGACAGAAGATACGGGATATCTGGATATGATGCTTATGAGCCAGTGTAAACATCATATTATTGCCAATTCCAGTTTTAGCTGGTGGGGCGCATGGTTATCGACGTATGAGAGTAAGATGGTCATTGCTCCTGCAAAATGGAACAATTTTATGGAACAGACAGATATATATACAGAGGACATGATACGTGTCACTTCGGATGGAGAGTTGGTATAAATGGAGTCTAAACTAATTTCGGTCATTGTAGCCGCATATAATATAGAAGAATATATTGCCAGATGCCTTGAGAGCCTGATTGCTCAGAACTATCAGAATTTGGAAGTTATTGTTGTAGATGACGGTTCCAAGGATCAAACCGGACAACTATGTGATGAATTTGCAGGAAAAGACGACAGAATACATGTGATTCATCAGCAAAACATGGGACTTTCAGGGGCAAGAAATACAGGGCTGAAAGCCGCCACAGGCAGCTATATAGGCTTTGTGGATGGAGATGACTGGGTCGAACCCGATATGTACAGAGCATTGTATGACGCTTGTGAACATAACCATGCAGAAATGGCAGGCTGTGCTTATCATCAAATCAGTTCTAAACAAGTGTCAGAGACCTTTTCATATAAGCAATATATCCTATCCAAAGAAGAAGTGCTGGATACTTATATTTGCGATAATAAATCCTATCATATCTATAACTCTGTCTGGAGCAAATTTTTCCGTTCTGACATTGTTACCTCTCTGGAATTCCCGCTTGGCAGAAAGTCAGAAGATATCATGTATACCACCAGAGCCATGGCGCAGGTGACAAAATTTGTTTTCCTGGATACACCATACTATAACTATGTAGAAGACCGCGAAGACAGTATTATGAATGTGGGTCTGGCTGAACGAAGATTTAAAGATGAAATTCCATTCTGGAAGGAACAAACAGGTTATTTATATGGCCTTGGCATGCGAGAGCTGGCACAGAAGGCATCCTATCAGTTCTACAGAAGAATGCTATTTTACTATGTTGATTTCCGGAAAAGAAGAATGCGTAAGCCGGCAGATGAATTAATACAAAAGTTACGAAGTGATAAAAGAGAAATTAAGAGCGTGTATAAGAATGATTTTATCAAGGTTGGGGATAAGGTTCGCATGAAACTTATTTTGCGCAGCCCCAGTTTATACTATTTAATAGCCAAGCTTTATGATCGCGTGATTATACCTCTTCGCTAGTTTGCCTGTGAAAATTTATTATG
>CAZNAP010000016.1:2480-38964 GCA_964571145.1 uncultured Lachnospiraceae bacterium
TTTATGATCGCGTGATTATACCTCTTCGCTAGTTTGCCTGTGAAAATTTATTATGATATAATAAAGACTGCCGAGCGAAGCGAGTGTAGATAACGATCATGAGCTATGCTCATGATATAATGAGCGTTAGCGAGTGATAGCAAATCGGATTGAAAGGTAATTGTGTATATGTCAAAAATAGTAAAGCTGATTCCCCGGAAAATGAGGACTTGCTTAAAAGAAATACTTCATTGGATGGGAATGATTATCAGTTATCCGTTCAAAGCACCTCATGATCGGGCATATGTCAGGTGGGCCATTACCGGAGGCGAAAATAAAAGGTATCAATATGATTTAAATAAAGATTCGGTGGTGTTTGATGTAGGTGGTTATCATGGTGACTTTACACAACTGATTATAGATAAATATGGATGCAAATCCTATATTTTTGAACCTGTGAAAGAATATGCAGAAGCCATAGAGAAACGTTTTTCATCCGCAGAGAATGTACGGGTATTTGACTTTGGATTATCAGATCATTCATCAGAGGAGACAATGCTGATTGATGATGATGGCAGTTCGGTGCATGGAAACATTACATCCGATGCTCCTACGGAAATGATTGCACTTAAGAACATTGTCGATTTTATGGATGCTGAACAAATTACACAGGTAGATTTAATCAAGCTGAATATTGAAGGCGGCGAATACGAGGTTCTGAAGGCATTACTTGCTGCAGGAACGATTAGTAATTTTAAGTATATTCAGATTCAGTTTCATGATATAGGGGCTGAATCGACAGATGAAATGAATGCAATCATTGCCCAATTATCTAAGACACATAATCTGATGTGGAAGTGCAGACCTTTCATATGGGAATCATGGGAGTTGAAAACCAGATGAAAAAAACCGGGTTAATTCGAAAGATAAGAGCTATCTTTGATCGAAAACAAAAAGTGAAATTGATTTTTTTAGGCGTGATGATTTTTATCGGCGGTATACTGGAGACGCTGGGAGTCGGTGTGATGATTCCGGTCGTAACGGCTTTGCTGACGCCTGATATTTTACAAGACTATGTTAATAAGTATGCTATTTTAGGTGATATATGCAATATGCTTCATATCAATAATGCCAATCAAATAACCATAGCATTATTGATTTCTTTGATTGCAATTTATATTATCAAAAATATTTATATTCTGTTTTTGACTTATGCTCAAAATACGTTTATTACACAAACCAGAAATAAGATGATTAGTCGCGTGCTGGGAGAATTTTTAAACAGACCCTATGAGGCATATTTGGGAGCCGATATTCCCACGGTATTTCGTATTACAGACAGTGATATACCACAGACTTTTTCCTTGATTTTGGCAATGTTACAGCTGGCCTCCGAAGTAGTCGTATCCTGTTTGATTTTTGTTGTATTACTGCTGAAGGATGTTAGCATGACCTTATTTATTATGGTAGTTTTTGGACTGATGACCATCCTGATTATTAAGGTGCTAAAACCCAAGCTTAATAGGATAGGAGCTAAAAACCAAGCGATTCAATCCCGGATAGCGAAATGGCGTTTACAAGCTATTTATGGCCTTAAGGATGTGAAAGTCTTAAACAGAGAAGAATTCTTCGTGCGAAATTATTACGAAACCGGTAAGATTGGTGCCAATGTTGCAAGAAATTATATGGTTTTAAATAATATGCCCAGACTTTTAATTGAGACCGTATTTATTACCAGTGTATTGAGCTTTATTGCGGTTTACATTAGCGGAGGCGGTGATGTAGCTACAATGGTAACGACTGTAGCAACCTTTGGCGTGGCAGCCATGCGTGTCCTGCCCAGTGTAAATCGTATTAATACCTATATTACCGAAATTTCTTATACAGAACCAAGTTTGGATTATGTATATAAAAATTTACAAGAAGGCATGAAAACGGATGCCATGTTGGCGGAACGCAAAGCCAATTCTCAGAAGGATAAATTAAAACTGGATCATAAAATTGAACTTAATCATATCTCTTTTCATTATCCTGATACGGATAAATATATATTCAGAGATGCACATATGCAGGTTGAGAAAGGTCAATCTGTAGGTATAATCGGTGCATCGGGAGCAGGAAAATCTACTATTGTGGATGTGCTTTTGGGTTTACTGCATGCACAGGAAGGCGTTATTACTTGTGATGGCATAGACATTTTCAAGAACTATGAGTCCTGGCTGGCGCAGATTGGTTATATTCCACAGACTATTTATTTGATTGATGAGTCCATTCGTGATAATGTCGCTTTTGGTATTGATGCAAATAAAATTGATGACCAACGTCTTTGGGAGGTTTTAGAAGAAGCACAGCTTAAGGAATTCGTGCAGGAGCTTCCTGAGGGATTAGACACGACGATTGGAGATCGTGGTGTTAGATTATCCGGTGGCCAGAGACAGAGAATCGGAATTGCCAGAGCACTTTATCATAATCCGGAGATATTGGTATTTGATGAAGCAACTTCGGCACTTGATAATGAAACAGAGGCTGCAGTTATGGATGCTGTGAATAGTTTCCATGGTAAGAAGACAATGGTAATAATTGCCCATCGCCTGAATACCATAGCCAAATGTGATGTAATCTATAAAGTTGAAAACGAGAAATTAGTGGAAACCACTTTAAATACCTAATAGGAAAAGTGAGAAGAGTATGATAGGAACTGAGTTTATTAAGGGACAAGGATTAGGAAATCAGCTCTTTTGTTATGTGACAGCAAGGGCTGTCGCTGAAGAAAACGGTTGTGAGTTTGGGACTGCCAATCAGGAACAATTTGCTAATAATATCCATAGCAACAGGGGTATGTATTTTATGGATGTTGACTTAGGCCATCCTATTTCAGATTCTGAAAAGAAAAACTTTACTGTTTATCAAGATGTTGAAACAAGACTTTTTATTGGAAATTCACAGCATGATTTGATTCATGGCTGTAGTATAGGCGGTGCCGATTCGAATATTCATCACGTACCGGACCAAACGCTTATTTATGGGAATATGCAGGATGAAAGCTATTTTGCTAATTACAGAAGCAAGCTGAAAGATTGGCTACATGTGAAGCCTGAATACGAAACCTACGAATATACAAGAGATAACCTGTGCGTTATGAACATGCGTGGAGGAGAATATACCGGTAGTCCCGAGCTTTTTATTGACAAGAAGTATTGGGTTAACGGAATGAAGAATATGCGTGCTATAAGGCCGGATATGGAATTTATCATTATTACTGATGATGTGGAGGCGGCCAACAAGGTATTGCCCGAAATTCCGGCATATCATTTTGACATGGGTAAGGATTTTGTGATTTTAAAAAATGCAAAATATCTTTTATTGTCCAATTCGTCCTTTGCTTGTCTGGCGGCATTTATGAATGAACAGGTGGAGTATATTATAGCACCTAAATTCTGGGCCAGATATAATGTCTCAGATGGTTATTGGGCATCGGAACAGAATATCTATAGTATTTTTCATTATCAGGATAGACGAGGAAGACTGTTTTCTTCACAGGAATGTCGGACAGAACTGGAGCAATACAAAGCTACTTCTGCTAAGTATAGAAGCAGAAATCAGAAACCGGCTGGAATCCGATATATGGCGCAATTATTCCATAGTAAATGGATTAAGAATTACTATTTTATGAAAAGGATTGTTCGAAGTGTTTGCTGCAGAATTAAGAGGATTGTGTAAAAATGGATAAGATAAAACTTCCCAATGTGACACTGGCCGCTATGACCAGTGTGAAGCTCTATGAGACAATTAAGGCATTACAATATAGTATGCAAGGTATTGAATTTGGTGAAGTGGTGTTAATAACACACAGAAAGCCCTGGAACCTGCCAAAGGAAATTAGGTATAAGCATACAGATAAACTAACAGATATTGACTGCTTTAATTATAAAACAACTTATGAACTTGGAAAATATATTAATACTGACTATGTGTTACTGGTTCATTCTGACGGATTTGTAGTACATCCCGAGAAATGGCAGGACGCTTTTCTGGAATATGATTATATTGGTTCGCCTTGGCCAATACCGGAGCCTGGAACCAAGCATTGTTATCATGACATTTATGGGAATTTGTGCCGTGTAGGCAACAGTGTATCGCTGCGAAGCAAGAGGCTTTTGGACTTTCCGTTAAAGGCCGGATTAAAGTGGGAAAAGGACGAAGAGGGCTTTTATAATGAGGATGTTTTCTTATGTTGTATGAATAAGCATCGAATAGAAGAAGCAGGAATGCGGATTGCACCGGTAGAAGTAGCAAAATATTTCGGACATGAACATCCGGTACCTGAAACATTGGATGTAGATGCACCTTTTGTTTTTCATAAATGGTGGGGAAGAAATGAACAATATCCCCGATTTAGTAACCCCTGGACAAGAAGATGGCAAAATTTTAAGAAAATAGTACGAAGGTATAGAAATGGTATATGATTGTATTCCCTTTTTTAATGAATTGGATATTCTGAAACTTAGACTTCACATTTTGGCACCTCTTGTGGATAAATTTATTATTGAAGAAGCTACCGTGACTTTTTCGGGAGAGCCGAAAGAACTGTGCTTCGAGAAGAATAAAGATTTATTCAAAGAATTTTTGCCTAAGATTGAATATATTGTAGTGGATGATTCTCCGGTGGATACCACCACCCATGTAAGAGACAATTTTCAAAAGATCGCATTAATCAAAGGATTGACCAATGCAACCGAAGAAGACGTCATTATTTTAAGCGATGTGGATGAAATACCCAATCCGAAGATTCTCCGCGAAATCATTGAACACTTTGATTCTAATAAAGTATATCATTTAGCACAAAGAATGTTTTACTGCTTCCTGAATATGGAAGAGGTATCAGGTAAACTTCTTTCTATTACAGGAGAGTTTCCCGGTGTAGACCGGAAGATGTGGCTTGGAACCAAGGTGTTCAGCAAGAAGCACATTCCAGCTGATGGAATTATTAAAATGCGTGAACATTCTACGGCGGCGGACAATGCAGTGAGAGTTGCTGATGGAGGATGGCATTTCGGATATATGGGAAGCTCGGGAGAAAAGGATGTTCGTAATCGCATTGGCACCAAAGTAGTTGCCGCAGCACATCAGGAATATAATAATGCGGATATTTTGGCAGAAGCAAGAGACAGACTGATTCTGGGTCAGGATATGTTCGGAAGAGATGCAACATTTCAAAGAGTCGAAGTAGATGATAGTTATCCCGCCTATTTATTGGAGCACATAGAAGAGTATCAATACCTGATTCTTCCACCAATCAGTAAAACTAAGCAGTTTGTGACCCGGTGGACTATGAAAGGCAAACGTTTTGCAAGAAAAGTCCTGCGAAGATTGAGGAGAAGACGAAACCAATGAGTCAAAAAAACAAGATAATTGAGACCTATGGCCTTTGGTTTATTGATTTGGTTGCCATAGGAATTTCATTTATTGCATCTACCTATATCCGTTTTGGTAATTTCAGGGATATGGGAGATAAGGAGATACACTTCCAAGTGTGTCTTGTTTTCTTGCTGTTTTGTACAATCTACAGCTTTTTCTTAGATTGGAACAGAGACTTCATGAAGCGGAAGCTGTGGCGTGAAGCATGGGTGATTATACAGTATAATGTAATTATGCTTTTGGTAGTGGAATTGGTTATGTATTTTCTGAAGTGGGCGGACGTTTTTTCCCGATTTGTTATGGCAGCGTTTATTGTCATGAACTGTGTCGTGACATGGATGTTGCATCTGTTATTTAAAGCGTTATTACGACGCACCTTTTCCTCGGAAAAAAGTATTATTAAGCTGATGGTGATTACACAAAAGGAACTGCTTGATGCCACAGTAGAAAGACTGCAAGACGAACTGGACATCAATTATCAGATTGTAGCGTTAGGTTGCATCGGAGAAATGTCAGCTATAAATAAGCATGAAGGAATTCCCATTGTAGCGGAGAACGATATTATTGAAACAGCTGTAACAATGGCGCTGGACGAGGTGTTTATCAGTTTGCCGGACATGGCGCAAAACAGAGCAGAATCTCTAATGCGAGATTTTGGTGCAATGGGTGTAGACTGCCATTACAATCTGGAAATACCCGGCATGAATAAAGAAAAAGGCAGAATTGAAGGGTTTGGCGATTTTACGGTTATTACCTATACCAGATTTCAAAGTAGCTATAAACGGATGCTGATTAAACGAGTCATTGATATTATAGGTGGTGCTGTAGGATTATTGATTACAGTCATCTTTTTCCCTTTTGTAGCCATAGCCATCAAATTGGATTCACCCGGGCCTGTTCTGTTTTCGCAAATTAGGATTGGCCGTAACGGACGCCGTTTTAAAATTTACAAATTCCGCTCTATGTATCGAGATGCAGAGGAACGAAAGAAAGAACTGGAAGACCGTAATGAGATACGAGGTCTGATGTTTAAACTTGAAAATGACCCCAGAATTACCAAGGTAGGTCGTTTTATACGTAAGACAAGCATTGATGAGTTGCCACAGTTTTATAATGTACTCCGTGGGGATATGAGTCTGGTCGGAACCAGACCGCCTACAGAGGACGAGTTTGGGCAGTATAACCAGTACTACCGCAGACGAATTAGTATGACACCAGGATTAACCGGATTGTGGCAGGTAAGTGGACGAAGTGAAATCGATGCATTTGATGAAGTAGTGAAATATGATTTGAAATACATTGACAGTTGGACTCTGCGTTTAGATTTTAAAATTCTGTTGCAGACGATTAAGGTGGTATTCACGAGAAGAGGCTCTAAATAATGCGTGTATTGATGATAGGACCTGACAGAAGTGTACATGGTGGTATTTCCGGCGTAGTGAACAATTATTATGAAGCCGGATTAGATCAATTAGTTGATTTGTATTATATTGGCACTATGAAAGAGGGCAGTAAACTATACAAACTTCTGGTGGCAGTCAAAGCGCTCTGCTTGTTTATTTGCAAGCTCCACAGTTACGATATCGTACATGTAAACGTGGCATCTGATGCCAGTTATTACAGAAAATCTATTTTTATCAAGCTGGCGAAGCAATTTCATAAGAAGATAGTGATTCATCAGCATGGTGGAGATTTTGAGGGATTTTATACCAGTCAATTAGATGATAAAGGCAGACAGAAAGTCCAAAAAATACTCTCTATGGGAGATGCCTTTATCGCATTATCACCTATAGCCCAAGCGTTCTTTGCAACGATTATTGATGAAGAGAAAATCTATTTATTACCTAATGCTATTTTACTTCCCAAGGAAATGAATAAGACATATGGACAGCATCAATTACTGTTTTTGGGTAGGATATGCAAAACAAAGGGCATCGGTGAACTTCTGGAAGTGATTCCAGACTTAATGCAGCAGTATCCGGATTTGAAACTCTATCTGGCCGGTATCTGGGAAGATGAGAATCTGCGGAAACAGGCAGAAGCATATCCGGAACATATTATTTGGACCGGATGGATCACCGGTGAAGAGAAAGAACAATACTTAAGACAATGCGATATTTTTGTACTGCCAACTTATTTTGAAGGACAACCGGTTTCTGTTTTGGAGGCTATGGCTTATGGCTGTGCCTGTGTAGTATCCAATACCGGTGGTATTCCACAGATGGTGGAAACAAATCAAACAGGCATTTTAGTGGAACCGAGAAATAAGGAAAGTCTGAAAGAAGGATTACTGCAAGCATTACAGAATGTTGATTTATGTAAGCAATTAGGGACAAAAGCACGTTTAAAGATAGAGGAGTGCTTCTCTCTGGAGAGGAGCCTGCAGGAACTCATAGCTATATACAGGAGGATTGAGAAATGATACAAAACTACAAAATAAGTATCGTAGTACCTGTTTATAACACAGAGGAATATTTAGAGCATTGTTTAGACACCTTGCTCAACCAAACCTATCGCAATCTTGAAATTATTCTGGTGGATGATGGTTCTACAGATAGCAGCAGTACCATCTGTGATGAGTATGAAGCCGGTGATGAACGCGTGAAGGTAATTCATAAAGAAAATGGTGGATTGATTTCGGCTTGGAAGAGAGGCGTAGACGAATGTACCGGAGAGTACATAAGCTTCGTAGACAGTGACGACTGGATTAGTTTGGATATGATGGAGACCATGTCCAGACAACTGACCGGTAGCACCAAAGAAATTGTAGCTTCGGACTACGTGATTGAATATGAAAATGGGAAAAAGCGTTATGTCTGGCAGTCATTGACTCCGGGAACTTATACAGGGGATATATTTAAAAGAGACGTGGTTCCGCAACTTTTGGGGAACGAGTCCAGAAAGATTCACTTTTCACGTTGTATGAAATTAATATCCTGCAAGTTGATTTTAGATAATGCGCACTACAGTGATTCTCGGATTCGTATGGGTGAAGATATTACCGTTATGCTTCCGGCTTTAATGGATTGTGAACGACTGGTCATGATGAATCGCAGAGCATGGTATCACTATTTTTACTCGAATGATTCTATGGTACATAAATATGATGCCACTATGTTTAAAAACATGCAATTGCTTAGAGGTATCATTTATCAGGTCATCAAAGATAAAATGGTTGGTCTGGAACGACAAGACATGAACCGGCAGGCAGACAAAGAATATATTTTCTTATTATTGCTGGTGCTAAAGAACGAAGCCAGAGGCAATCCACGTGGATACAGGCAAAATATCCTGGATATCGCTCGAAGCAAAGAAGTGTCTGAATTAGTAAATAAAACACCTGTTGCCATTGCTGATCAATCCAACAAACTGACCTATTATGTATTGAAGCATCCCAATGTAGTGACTGTCAGCATCTTAAGACTGGCTATGCAATTATACTATGCCGGAAGGATAAGCTGATGGAAGAAAACAGGATGAAGCAACCCTTAATCAGTGTGATTGTTCCGGTTTATAATGGTGAGGATTATCTGAAGGATTGCATTAAAAGCATAGAAGATCAGACCTATACCAATGTTGAAATTATGATTATTAATGATGGTTCCGTTGATGACACGGAGCGCGTATGCCATGAATTGCAGGCACAGAATACCAACATCAGACTCTTTTATTTAGGGGATGAAGGTGTTTCAGCTGCTAGAAATCTGGGGTTAAAAGAGGCACAAGGGGAGTATATTACCTTTGTAGATGCCGATGACAGAATTGCACCGCGTATGCTGCAAGTTCTATACGAAACACTACAAGAAACAAATAGTGACATGACGGGATGTGGATTCCGGTGTTGGAATAGCGCAGATGAGTGGCATCAGATGCAGAACATCACAAGCGAAAATCAACATCATCAAGATGCAAATCAAGTCAAGACTTATGACACCCAAGAATATCTCAAAGAAGAAATTATGCACGGAAACAGCAGATGCTGGAGTAAGCTTTACAAACGCTCTGTTTTGGATGGGCAGACATTTCGAACAAATCTGACCATCGGTGAGGACATGCTGTTTCTGGTTGATTTATTACCAAAATTAACTTGCATAGCCGAAACGACCTTTCCGGGTTATGGTTATTATCAAAATCCCAAGGGAGCGATGTATCGTGCATTTAAGCCGGCTTATATGGATCAGATTACCTGTTGGGAAATTGCCAGAGACGTAATCCTTGCATATAATCCCTTGTTAGAAGCAACGGCCACGACTAAAATACTCATGTCTATTATGCTGACAGTCGGCAAACTGGCCATGCTATCCAAACAAGAGAGACAGGCCAATCATCAATATGTGAAAGTCTGTCATCAAAAGCTTTTAAAAGAAATGCGAAACGCAGATGCAATCAAACAATTATCCCAAGGTTACCGATTGAAAATATATTTATTCAAGACCGTGCCGCAACTATATTTAAGTCTTTATCACTTAATGAAAAAGATTCATTAAGGTAGATATAAGGAGCCGAAGAATTGAACGAACAAATTATTTTCTATATGCATGCAGGCAGTGGAAACCATGGCTGCGAGGCAATTGTTAACAGCATGTGCCACATGCTCAATAAAGAAGTTCTATTGATTTCCAATGATGCCGAAGAAGATAAGCGATATTCCCTTGGTGAACTGTGCCATATTGAACAGGAGAGAAAATTTGATTCGCATAAGGTGGCACATATTCTATATTATTTTTATCGTGCCATGACGGGTGATCGAGAAAGCTTTATCCGATATCGATATCGTCAGGCCATGAAAGCCAAGGACATTCCAATTGCAGTTTCCATAGGTGGAGACAATTATTGTTATGAATCGATGTTACAGGATTTGCGTTTGGCTAATAATGCGTTTCAGGCAGCAGGCAAGAAAACCATTCTTCTGGGTTGTTCTATAGAACCGGTGTTGCTGCAAAATAAAGAAATTGTGGAAGATTTATCACATTATGATGCAATTATAGCAAGAGAATCCATCACTTTTCAGGCATTGAGCAGAGCAGGACTTCCAAATTTGATTTTAAGCCCTGACCCGGCCTTTACTTTAAAACGAGAGGAAACAGTTTTACCGAATGAGTTTAAAAAAGGGCAGACCATTGGAATCAATCTTTCTCCGTTAATTCAGGAAAGTGAAGGGCAGGAAGGGATTACATTAGAGAGTTATCGCAGTCTGCTGAATCATATTATTAAGAAGACAGATTATCCTATAGCCCTGATTCCACATGTGGTTTGGGAACGAAACGATGACAGAAAGCCTCTTCAAAAGCTTTATGAAGAATATAAAGCGACCGGAAGGGTGATGCTAATTGAAGATAGAAATTGTATGCAATTGAAGGATGTGATTGCCAATTGCAAACTATTTATAGGAGCCAGAACGCATGCAACGATTGCCGCTTATTCAACCGGAGTACCGACCTTAGTTGTGGGCTATTCGGTGAAAGCATTGGGCATTGCACAGGATTTATTCGGAACCAGCGAACATTACGTGTTACCGGTACAAATGTTACAGAACCCCGAAGACTTGGTTTTGGCATATAACTGGCTGGTGGAACATGAAGAGGAAATCAGGCAGCATTTAAACCATATAATGCCTGATTATATCAACAAAGCCTATGAAACAGGACGAGAAGTGGACAGATTATGGGAAGAGTTAAGCTAGCAGCAAGAAATATAGCTTTTGGTTATATCAGTAACATACTTACCTTAATTGGTGGGTTTGTTCTGCGTACCATTTTCATTAATCATCTGGGCAAAACCCTTTTAGGCGTCAATGACCTGTACATAGATATTCTTTCTGTACTTTCCATGGCAGAACTGGGTATCGGAACAGCACTGAACTACAGTCTTTATGGACCGGTGGCTCGGGGCGAAATCAATAAGGTCAAATCCTATATGCTGCTTTACAAGAAGGCTTATCGAACGATTGGCTGTATTGTTGCAGTGATTGGAATTGCCATATCACCATTTCTTCCTATTTTAGTTAAAAATCCGGGAGATTTAGCGGTCAGGGAATTAACCTTATACTATTTCATCTTCTTGTTTAATACAGTCAGCACCTATTTCGTTGCTTACAAATATAGTCTGGTGAATGCGGAGCAGAAGAACTACATTCAGACCAATATCATCACAATTACCAAGTTACTGACCATGGGCATTCAGATTCTGGTTATCGTTACAACCCGAAATTTTGTACTATATCTCTTTACAGCCGCTATGGTGGAACTGTTACAGAAGATTTTTGTCAGTATTTATCTGAATCGACTCTATCCTTATTTACGGGATAAAGATGTGGAGAAGCTTTCCAAGCAGGAAACCGGAGAGATTGCTACTAAGACCAAGGCTTTATTTCTGCATAAGATAGGAGATGTGGCAAGACTGCAAACGGACAGCACCATCATTTCCGCCTTTATAGATGTAGGTTTGGTTGGTATACTGGGTAATTATAAGTTGGTTATATCCTCAGTTTCTAATTTTGTGAATATTATTTTCAACTCTGTGCTTTCCAGTTTCGGAAACTTGATTGCCACAGAATCCAAGGAAAAGCAGTATCAGGCTTTCCGAATTTACCGATTTATGGCATGCTGGATTTATGGTTTCTCAGCAGTGGGATTTGGGATTTTATTAACACCGTTGATTACATTGTGGTTGGGAGACGAATGGGCACTGGGTACAGCCGTCATCAGTTGTATTTTAATTGATTATTACTTCAAAGGTGATAGAATTGTCTTATCTAATTTTAAGACGGCAGCAGGTGTTTTTGAACAGGACAAGTATTTGGCTTTGATTCAAGGAGTGGTCAATTTAATTATTTCGATTGTATTGGTTATGAAGATTGGTCT
This sequence comes from uncultured Lachnospiraceae bacterium, assembly GCA_964571145.1. Classification (GTDB taxonomy): domain Bacteria; phylum Bacillota; class Clostridia; order Lachnospirales; family Lachnospiraceae; genus Suilimivivens. Next base: position 14,741 of record CAZNAP010000016.1, read on the forward strand.
GGTGGGTGTCTATATCGGAACCATTGTTTCCGGTTTGATCGCCAATATTACCAAACCATATATTATTTATAAACATATTTTACAGAAACCTGTGAAGGAATACTATGTGGATTCAGCCAAATATCTGGCAGTACTTTTGGCAACAGTATGGATTTTTATTTATCTGAGAAATCTACTGATGGTTGAAATAACCTATATGACTTTTGCGCTTATGTTTGTACTGATTACAGTGATATTTAATGGTCTTTATCTTCTTCTGTTCAGGAAAACCAATGAATTTCAATATTTATTGAGTCTGGTTAAGAGGAAAAGAAAATAAGAAAGGAATAATCAATGCTGACACTAATTAAAGAGGCAGAATATGAATTATTGCATTATCCAAAGAAAAGTTTCAAACGAACCGTGAAACGTTTACTGGGACAAGACAATTCAAATGATAAAATCAACTGGCCAACAGGCTTATTGGCTAAGAGTCTGGTTGATTACTACATGGAACATAAAAACTCCGAAGAAGCTCGTGAAATTATGGATGTGCTCAAGCAATACTATAGCAGATGGCTTCGCTCCGGACAAAAAATACGTTGTTTGGACGATGCCTTTGCAGGTATGGCGTTAATTGATCTGCATCAGATTACCGGAGAGGAGAAGTATAAAAGGGGAGTAGATACATTAGCCCAATATTTATTCAGCCATGAAATTGATGATGCGGGTTCCCTTCCTTATCGTCCCAAACAACAGAACGGTTATATCTTTGCGGATGAAATTGGACTGATTTGTCCGTTCCTGTGTAAATATGGGGCTACTTATGGAGATCTCAATGCAGTGAATCTGGCAGTTACGCAGATTCAAAACTTTATTACATATGGTATGGATGAGAAAACGGGATTGCCTTATCATGGCTATGAGTTAAACAGTGCTGTGAAGCACGGCATTATTGGTTGGGGCAGAGCAGTGGGCTGGCTTATGATTGGCATGGCAGAGACACTTGCATATATGGAAGAGAGCCGACCAAGCTACGAACCAATTAAGCAGGCTTATCGTCGCTTAGTAGATAAAGTGGAAGCCTACCAACTGGAAGGTGGATTATACAGTTGGCAACTGGGTGCGAAAGAAGGACCGGTAGATACTTCGGCAACCGCCATGATTCTCTATGCAATTGCACGTTCCCTGAATACAAAGGTATTGATTGGCATACACAAATCACGTATGATGCGAGGCCGTGAGGCATTGTGGAATTCAGTCAAAGAAGGCAAAATATATGGTTGCTTGGCTGAATGCCAGGGCTTTTGCCTGTATCCGCAAGTATATGGTGCATATCCATGGTCGCTGGGACCGGCGTTATCTTTATTCGTCATAACACAGGAAAATGAAGATAATTAAGGACAGTAAGTCAAATAATGCAAAGGAAAGGTTCTGACAATGGTTATTATTCAAGTAGCCGGTGGGCTGGGCAATCAGCTCCAACAATATGCCATTTATCTAAAGTTTGTGCGTATGGGTGTAGCAGCCAGACTGGACACTTCCTGGTTTGAAGATACGCAACATTTGACGTCCAGAAAGCTGGAACTGGAACAGTTTGATAGATTACATTACGAAGTTTGTACCAAAGAGGAGAAAGAGGAGCTGATTGGTTCTGATGGGTTCTCCGGTAAGCTTCGTCGAAAGCTGTTACCCTTTATGGTACATCAATTTCAGGAGACACAAATGTATCATCCTGAGATTTTTGAATTTCAAAATATGTATTTACGAGGCTATTTTGCGTGCGAAAAATATTATGCGGATATTCTATATGACATTCGCCAAAAGATTCAATTTCCGCCTTGCCAGGATGCTACAATTCATGCCATGAATAGAGAGCTCATTCAGGAAATGCAAACTTGCGAATCGGTCAGCGTGCATATCCGCAGAGGAGATTATCTGTCCCCTGAAAATTGTGAAATGTTTGGAAATATCTGTACAGAAGCCTACTATGATCGTGCTATGCAGTATATGAAAGAAAACGGTAAGAATCCCCGTTTCTATATATTCTCGGATGATATTGCTTATGCGAAGAAACAATATCAAGGTGAGGAATATACCATTGTCGATATCAATCATGGGCAGAATAGTTTTTATGATATGTGGTTGATGAGCAACTGTAAGCACAATATTTGTGCCAATTCAACTTTTAGCTTTTGGGGTGCTAGACTAAATGGAAATGAATATAAGACAATGATTCGCCCTACAATTCATAAGAACAGTCAAGTTTATAATAAAGAAGAAATGGCACAGTTGTGGACTGGGTGGAAGTTTATCAGCCCAACAGGCAAACTTTCGTAAGGAGACCGGCAACTATGGACAAGAAGCAGAGCATCATATCTAAAACGGCAGTTACCGCCTTTTATTTGGCTGTCATCATCGAAGTCATGATTGTCATTATCGATAAGAGTGTTTTTACGAATCCCATTGAAGGCAGACTGTTCCAAATCACCTTCTTGTTATGTTTTGTAAAAGTATGCTTAACAAAATATTCCAAGAAAGAGTATTTTGTCATTTTTTTGTTTTGCATTTTAGGGGCTGTCAGTTATTTTATAACAGAACGAAATGAAGTCATTCGACTGGTTATGCTGATTGCTGCCTGTAAGAATATTGATATGCAGAAATGCCTGAAATTAATATTTGGTATGACTTTAGCCGGTTGCACGCTTATTGTTTTATTATCTGTCACAGGTATTTGCGGTGAAGTAACGAGAACAATGGATTATGGGCGGGGCGGTATTGAAACCAGATATACATTAGGCATGGGGCATCCAAATGCATTACAGTGTATGGTATGGGCGCTGACTACTTTGGGTTTGTATTTATATGGCAAAAAATTAAATTTGGTGGGGTATTTGTTGGTATTAGCAGGTAATATTTTTTTCTATTTGCTTTCAGATTCCAAAACCAGCTTATTGGTTATTTTGATTGTTATGTTTTCGGCTTATTTTACTACTAAAATGAAGAAACAGTGGATTCCAAAGGCGGTAGCCTGGGTTGGCATGGTACTGACTACTTGCAGTATTCTTATTTCAGTATTGATTGCAGCCAATGCCTATCGCGTATATGAATATGACTGGTTAATTAACAGATCGTCTGTAAATACGATTTGGTCAGTGATCAATCGATTACTAAACGGCAGGATTCGTATTTTAACGGAAACCGCTCGTTTTGAAGGAACCATCACGACTTGGAGTTTGTTTTCGCGACCGGAGAATAATTACTATTTTGATATGGGGTGGATTCGTTTATTCTACTGGTACGGAATTATTCCGGGCTGCATTTTTGTGATGGTAATGCTGGGAATAATGGTGTATTGCTATCGCAAAAAAGCCTATATGGAAATTGTGTTAATTACTTCTTTTGCAATTTACAGTGTGGTGGAAGCACATGCTATTTCGGTCTATATGGCAAGAAATTATGTGTTTTTCCTAATCGGTATGTATTGGTATCGCTTATTGAGTAAAGAGAAGGCACAATTATAATTATTTGCGAAGAATCTATGTCGGAAGATGGGAATGTATGCTATAATTTTTGTTAGTAAATTCAGACAGGAGTAAGGTGTTGATGGATAAAAAGATTCAATTATCAGAACTGCTTTATTTGTGTTTCTGGGGACTCATGCTTTTTGCAAAGGGAATTGGACTATATGACGGACAAACCCTGTATAAAGTTTTCTTGATTTTAGGGTTTTTATGTATTGCTGCCAAAATGCTTATCACAAAGTATTCCTACGCTGAATGGGGAGTCATAATTGGCTTATTGGTGTGGTCAACGATTGTATATCTTGTCAGTGGTGAAAAGGGTGCTTTGATTTGTACAGTAACCATAGTTGCCTTAAAAAATGTTTCTGTAAAGAGAGCTTTTGAAATCGGTCTGGGGGTCTGGGCTGTGGCATTTGGGGGCTCCTTTTTATTTTCACTGGCTACAATAGAAAATGTGCAAACTGCAGTACAAACCAAGAATTTAACAGGATCTGTTTTACGATATTTTATGGGGCAGCCACATCCTAATGTATTACACATCTCCTATTTAGTCTTGGTTGCTTTTATTATTTATTGTGTGAAGGAAACCTATAATCTGAAGTATTTGTTGGCTTTGACAGTGGGAAATATAGTTCTGTTTTTCTATTCTTATAGTTTTACAGGAACTTTAATCGTGATGATTTTTATAGCACTGTCTTATTATGTTACAAAAAGGAACATCAGTAAGGTCGAATATTTACTTGTGAAGTTATTTTATCCAATCTGCATCGCATTTTCCATCGTATTTCCAATTGTCTTAACGGGACGCGCCTATGAACTGGCAGATAAAATATTTAATAATAGAATTAATTTTGCAAGACATTTTCTGGTACCTGCAAATATGACCTGGTTTGGATGTAATCTTGCAGATATTACTACAAATATTATCACCATGGATAATGCTTTTATATTTGCATTGGTGATTTATGGTGTTCCCTTATTTATCCTGATTTGTTTAGGATACTTAAGAGTCATTAGTCAGTATGTCAAGCAGAAGATAAATGTAGAACTGGCGATGATTTGCTGTTTTCTGGTAGCAGGAATAACAGAGCCGTTTTTGTTTAATACCTCATTTAAGAATTTGACACTTTTGTTCATTGGAGAGCAGCTTTTTCTAATGCTGGGTAGGAAGAATACAGAGAAGAAAGAGTTTGCATTGATTAGGAATAAGGACATAGAAATTCAAATTGGCATGCAATGGCTCAAAAAGGTCGACGAACAAATCAAACAAGTTTGGGCTGTGCATAAAAAAGTCATTTTGAGCATTGCAGGTATTGTGGCAACACTGATTGCAGTTTGCATATGGGTGATTTATCGTCCAGGGGAGCAAGTGATGGCAGTACAAAAGGATCACTTACTTGTTTTTGAACGAATTCGAGTGACAACAACAGCTTTAGTAATAGGATTTGCGTTAACCACACTATTGTCGGGTATCGTTTATCAAATAACGGACAGTAAACGGAAGCAGGAGAATTAGGCTATGAAAATCATGCCCAATCGTATGGATCGAAGTTATTTTAAATATCAGGAAGAGTTTGAACAGAAAGCACTAGAGGTGCTTCGCTCCGGATGGTATATTTTAGGCCAGGAAGTAAGTGCTTTTGAACAGGAATTCGCTAAGTATACAGGCAGTAACTATTGTGTGGGATTGGCCAGTGGTTTAGATGCTTTGTGGATTGCATTTCGACTGCTTGAAATCGGAGCGGGAGATGAGGTCATTGTTCAAGGCAATACTTACATTGCCAGTGTCATGGGAGTTACCATGAACGGCGCAACGCCCATTTTTGTAGAACCCAATCAATATTTTGGGATTGATGTGGACCAGATTGAGTCAAAGATTACAGACCGAACAAAAGCAATCTTAGTTGTTCATTTGTACGGAATTGCTTCACAGATGGACAAAATTACAGCTTTATGCAAGAAATATCAGCTGAAACTTGTTGAGGACTGTGCACAATCACACGGCGCCTGCTTTAACGGTCAGATGACAGGTACATTTGGAGATGTGGGCTGTTTTTCGTTTTATCCTTCAAAAAATTTAGGCGCATTTGGGGATGGAGGGGCTGTGCTTCTTAAAGATAAAGCCCTGGCAGATGAATTCAAGATTTTCAGAAATTACGGAAGCGAAAAACGGTATTACAATAAAGTAGTAGGCACGAATTCCAGACTGGATGAGTTACAGGCAGGGTTATTGCGCGTACGTCTAAAATACTTAGATGAAATGACGCAAGAAAAGTTGGCAATTGCTGACAGATATACACAGGAAATAGAGAATCCGCTGCTTCAATTACCGCAGATTCCTAAGGGATCAACATGCATTTGGCATCAGTACGTGATTCGATGTGAAGAAAGAGACAGACTCATTCAGTATTTAAATGAGAAAGAAATCGGAACCATTATTCACTATCCGATACCACCTCATTTGGCAGAAGCATACCGCTATTTGGGTCATTCAAAAGGATTTTTACCCTATACAGAGAAATTGGCAGAAACAGTTCTGTCTATACCGATGTATAATGGAATGACTAAAGAAGAACAAGATTATGTAATAGAAGCGTTAAATAATTTCATTTAACGAAGAGGTTAGCAGATGAACTTACAAGAAAAATGTCCAATGATTCATTTTCAGGATTTGGGCGATGAAAGAGGAAAACTGGTCGTAATTGAAGGGGGAGAAGGAATTCCCTTTGAAATCAAACGTGTTTTCTATATTTATGATTCGGATCAAACCGTAGTCAGAGGGCAACATGCCAATAGAGAATCAGCCTTTGTTTTAGTGAATGTAGCAGGCCAAAGCAAAGTGCGAATCACAGATGGAACAGAAGAAATCATTGTAGAACTGGATGTTCCTATGACAGGCGTATACATACCACCGATGCTTTGGAAAGATATGTATGATTTCTCGGAGGATTCCATTCTTTTGGTGTTATCCAGTACGCATTATGACGGAACAGAATATATTCGTGATTATGAAGAGTATTTACGAGAGGTTAATGGCTGATGATTACATTTTGCACCTTATTTGACAGCTTCTATTTGGATAAAGGTTTAGCTTTATATCATTCTTTGGAACAAAATGCAGCAGAGTTTAAATTATATATATTCTGCTTTGATGATCAATCTTTTCAAACTTTGAATGACCTGAATTTAGTGCATGCAGTCATTATTCATCATTCGCAAATTGAAGATGAGCAGCTTTTAGCCTTAAAAAAAGAACGCTCTAAAGCAGAGTATTGCTGGACCTGCACCCCGGTCATCATCGAATATGTATTGAAACAGTATCAGGAACAGAATTGTACCTATATTGACGCTGATTTATACTTCTTTCGGGATCCAAAAATTTTATTTGATGAAATCAGAGAAGCCAAAGCACATGTGGTGATCACACCGCATCGCTTCAGTGATACCTGGAATGGCAGAAGATTATGTAAAAGAAGCGGCAAATACTGCGTCGAATTTAATTATTTTGATCAATCAGAAGAAGCCTGGGAAGCACTGAACTGGTGGAAACAAAAATGCTTCGAGTGGTGTTATCACTTATATGAACCGGAACGAATGGGCGATCAGAAATATCTGGAGAAATTCCCGGTGTTGTTTCGTGATGTGCATGAACTTGCACATTTAGGTGGCGGTGTCGCACCATGGAATCTTGGACAATATAGTTTGGTTAAGGCAGAAGATGATAAGCCTGTGCTTAGGGATAAGAAAACCGGAACAGAATTTCCACTTATTTTTTATCATTTCCAAAACATCCGGTATTTAAGTGAGAAATTGGTCAATATCAGCTCCGGAAGCCATAATAAGAAGTTGAAGGATGTTATTTACAGACCTTATTTAAAGGATATAGAAACAAATCGCAAAAAGCTGAAGGAATGTGACGTAACATTCAGTGTGAAAAAGACTTATTCCAGTAATAAATTCATTGCTTTTTTACAAGGAAATTTATTGCGTTTTAAGGTCAAGAGTGTAACAGATTTAGTTCGTTTGGAGCAATTCAGATAAAGGCATGAGGTATATTATGAAAATCGTACACATTTGCTTGGCAGGCGGGTACACAGAAGGCTTAAATTATCAAGAAAATAACATTATCAAATATCAAGCGCAGGATGGGCATGAGGTCAGTCTGATTACCACAGACCATTGTTACACAGAAGGGGTATGGGGACTGTGTCAGACAGAAAGTGATTACATGAATCCTGATGGTGTGCACATTATTCGGTTACCTTTTGCATTTCGACTTCCTTACAATATCAACAGACAAATAGGAATATTTAAGAAGTTTATGGAGACCTTGGAGCAGCTGAAACCAGATGTGATTTTGGCACATAATATTCAATTCCAAGATTTGCGAAAGATTGCTACTTATAAAAAAAGACATTCTGAGGTTAAAATCTATGTAGATAACCACAGCGATTTCTCCAACAGTGCCAGAAACTGGTTTTCCAGAAATACCTTATATCGATTTTGGTGGAAACCCTGTGCCAAATCAATAGAACCGTATGCAGAGAAGTTTTGGGGCGTTATGCCATCCAGAGTGGATTTTCTGCAGAATATCTATGGTATAGCAGCGGAGAAAACAGATTTGCTGGTCATGGGAGCAGATGATGAGAGTGTAAGCCGGGCAGCGGCTCCTGAAGTTCGCAGAGGGATACGTGAACAATGGGGAATAGAGCAGGACGATTTCCTGATTGTTACTGGCGGTAAAATTGATGCGTTTAAAACACAAACCCTGTTATTAATGCAAGCAGTACAGGAAATAGCAAATGACAAGCTGAAATTGGTTGTTTTTGGCTCGATTGCAGAAGAGCTAAAGAAGCAAATTTTTGCTCTGTGCGATGGCAAAAAAATTCAATATGCAGGCTGGGCGAAGGGCGAACAGTCCTATGATTTCTTCGTAGCAGCAGATTTGGTTGCATTCCCCGGTAGGCATTCTGTTTATTGGGAACAGGTGGCAGCCCAGGGCATTCCCATGATTTGCAAACTTTGGGCAGGTACTACCCATGTGGATATTGGTGGAAACGTAGAATTCCTAAAAGAGGATTCTGTAGAAGAAATCAAACATATACTATCAGAACTTTTAAATAATCCAGAGCGCTTCCAGGCAATGCAACAAGCGGCAGCAGGCGATGGCAGACATATTTTTTCCTATAAAGTAATATCTCGAAAATCAGTAGGTTTAGTATGATTAGATTCTTTTATGAAGCGGTCAAAAAACAAAAAGAACAGCAGAAGCCTTATTGGAAACTGACCTATAAGATTAATAAATTATTGGTTAATCTGTTTTATCCGGTTAGTCAGAGGTGGAAGAAAGAAATGGGGATAGAAGAGGGAAGCCCGGTCATTGTGTCCCTTACTACTTATCCTGCACGTATTAAGAGTGTTTGGATTACCATTGCATCCCTGCTACAACAAACTATGAAGCCTTCTAAAGTGATTCTCTGGTTGGCGCAGGAACAGTTCCCGACAAGTGAAATACCAAAGAGCTTAAAGTGGCTTCAAAAGCGTGGATTGGAAATACGTTTTGGAGAGGATTTAAAACCCCATAAGAAATATTATTATACATTGCAGGAATATACGGAACACTATGTAATCACAGCGGATGATGATGTCCTCTATCCGGAGAATTTCATAGAGCAGCTTTGGAGGGGTCACGAGAAGTATCCGGACACAATCATCTGCAGTTGGAGTCATAAAATAGAGTTTGATGCGCAGGGTCACTTTATACCCTATAACGATTGGGTAGACAACAGGGAAGAGAAACCTTCCTACACTACCTTGGCAGTGGGCTGTAACGGAGTATTGTATCCACCTAAATGTTTATCCAAAGAAGCCTTTGATCAGCAGAAAATTATGGAAAATGCACTCTATACAGACGATTTGTGGTTGAAATGCATGGAGATTCTAAACGAGTACAAAACAGTTAATTGTTGCAAGGAAATCCTGATTTATTTCAACAGATTATCAACGAGGAATTCAGGATTGTGGAAGAAAAATATAGGTGAAAGCCGTAATAACGATATCATATGGACGCAATTAATGGATCAATATCCCCAGGTGAAGCAGCGGTTAGTGCAGGAGAAAAACAATGGCTAGTTCGTGGTATAAATTATTTCTAAAAATTACGAAAACCAAATATGGCAAAGGCCTAAAGTTAAAAGGCGTTCCTTTTATTTATAACACAAAGGGGGCTTCTATTAAAATTGGTGAGAATTGTGTGATTAAGAGTTCCTTCCTTTCTAATTTGGTAGGCCTTTATTCCAGAACCATTATTCTGACCCGTATTCCGGGTGCATCGATCGAAATCGGTGACCGTGTAGGGATATCGGGAGCTACCATCTATGCCAGAAGCAGCATCTCTATTGGAGACGATACCAATATTGGCGGAAATGTTAAAATATTAGATAATGATTTCCATCCCATTGATCCGGAAGCACGTCGTTTGGATGATAAAGAACAGATTGGAACTGCCCCTATACAAATCGGGAAAAATTGCTTTATAGGGTGCAATGTGATAATATTGAAAGGAAGTAAAATCGGAGATAATTGTGTGATTGGGGCAGGAGCAGTGGTCAGTGGAAGCTTCGAAGATAACTGCGTGATTGCAGGTAATCCAGCCAAAGTCATCAGAAGAGTATAAATCCATGAAGAAGCCATTTACGAACCGCATATTGGGTGTAAACATAGCCGTGACCAATATGCAGGATACAATCAGCTTGATAGTATCACAGATTAATGAACTGAGAGGAAAGTTCATTTGTCTGTCTAATGTGCATACTACAGTCATATCTGATAAAGATGAGGAATACAGGACAATTCAAAACGCAGCTTTTCTTGCTTTACCCGACGGAAGTCCACTGGCTCTAGTACAGAGATTACGTGGATACAAGGGTGCAGAGCAAGTGGCAGGGCCGGATTTAATGCCGGCATTGTGGAAGGCTACAGAGAATACCCCTATTTCTCATTATTTTTATGGAAGTTCACAGGAAACAATCGATGCACTCAGAAATAAACTCAGTTCCAAATATCCGGGACTTCAAATAGCCGGAATGGAGGCACCACCCTTTCGCCCCTTAACAGAGGAAGAAGATGCACAAGCAGTAGAAAGAATCAACAACTCCGGTGCATCAATTGTGTGGGTCGGCCTGGGAGCACCCAAACAGGAACGATGGATGTATGAGCATCAAGATGAGATTAATGCCTTAATGTTAGGTGTAGGTGCAGGGTTTGACTTTCATGCAGGAACAGTCAAGCGAGCTCCCAGCTGGATGCGGAATCATTATCTGGAATGGCTGTATCGATTGATACAGGATCCAAAGAGACTTTGGAAACGATATGTGACCACCAATGGGAAGTTTGTTTTGTTATCGATTAAGGATGCCTTCCAATGGAGAAAATATGTGGATTCAGATAAAAAGAATCTGCTGATTTATGCACATTATTATTATCCGGACGTGGCTTCTACAGGGCAGATATTAACTGAATTGGCAGAGGGATTAAATGATACTTTCCATACCACTGTGATTTGTACCGTACCCTCCTATACAGGGAAAATATCGCAATACTATCGAAAACACAAGTACTATTTTGAAAATATAAATGGGGTGTATGTATTACGAATTCGCGTACTTGAATTCAGGAAGAACTTTGCCCTCAGTAGAATTTTGAATATATTATCTTACTTTTTCTCTGCCATTGCAGCAACCTATCGCGTAGAGCGACAGGATTATGTATTTACAATTTCACAACCTCCGGTATTAGGCGGTATGCTGGGCGTAATTGGGAAATGGGTTAAGAAAGCCAAATTGATTTATAATATTCAGGATTTTAATCCCGAACAGGTTCAGGCAGTGGAATTCACAGAGAATAAATTAGTGCTCGGTACTATGATGAAACTGGACAAATATAGCTGCAAGCAGGCAGATAAAGTGATTGTAGTAGGAAGAGATATGATTGAAACTTTGCAGCGGCGTTTTCAATCAAGTGTTATGCCGACTTATGCCTACATAAATAACTGGATTAATGAAAAAGATATTTTACCTTTGCCTCCAAATCACGAACAGGTCTTAAAGTTCAAGCAACAACACGGTTTACAGGATAAATTTGTCATTATGTATTCCGGAAATATTGGATTATACTATGATTTACTGAATTTAGCAGAAGTTATTCAGAAATTTCGGGATCAATCCAAAGTGGCGTTTGTATTTATTGGAGAAGGCTCTGTACTGGAGAAACTAAAAGAGTATCAGCAGATCAATCAGCTTACCAACATGATTTTCATACCCTATCAGGACAAAGCCAATCTGGTGTACAGTTTGAATGCAGGGGATGTACATTTAGTAGTGAATGCCAAAGGAATTAAAGGCGTATCGGTTCCCAGTAAGCTGTATGGTGTGATGGCAGCAGGCAAGCCGGTTCTTGGTATTTTGGAAGAAGATTCAGAAGCAAGATTAATTGTAGAAGAAGCCGGATGTGGTATCAGCGTTAATCCTGGGGATTACACTGCGATTGAAGAATTAGTACAGAAATTTGTAGATATGAGGAATACTTCAGAACTGACACAAATGGGTAATCAGGGAAGAGCGTATTTGGCAAATAACCTAACCAAGGATGTGTCCATCAGTAAGTACAGGGATGAAATACTATCTTGTTAGAAAGATTCTGCGAAAGGCAAGGTTACTATGGTTGTTTTTCTTTTTGCAAAGCAGCTGGTAGATATGCTGTATCAATATCATACATTGGATTATGCCATGGTAATTATGGTACTTTTTCTGTTGATTTATCAGATTGCTTTGGTGCGTCCCAATATTAGAAAACGATTTACATTGACCGATGGAATTGTTGTTTTGTTAGGATTGTTACTGACAATCACCTTTCTTAAATCCGGAAATGGCTATCAGACCTATTTTAAGGTCATGTCTGCATTTCTGATTTACTTCGTCGGAAGAGTGTATTATGACAGGATTAAAGAATGCTACGGCACATTAACTTTCGCAGCCTATTTGGTGGTCTACATTAATTTATTGCATCGCATTTCAGTATTTGGATTATCATTGCTGAAAGTGACAGATGCAGGCGGAGATTTGTATTATTATGATACCGATATGGCGTTTGCAATGATTCTGGCCATGGTATTTATAGCGATGTTTGGAAAAAATTCAATATTAAAGATACTGACCATTTTTATAGTGTGTCCCTATATGGTATTTTATTCCGATGCAGGTATTCAAATGGCATTGATGCTGGCAGTCTATGCGATTATCGCTATTTATTTGCTGGAACTGATTATTGCTAAGAAGAAGCTTTCAGGTTTGTTATTATCAGCAATGATTTTAGGCCTGCTGGGAATCGTTATTCTGCTCTATTTGCCAGTTTTAGGAGTGGAGCATCAAATATCGCTAACAAATATTTTTGACAATAGCTTTCTGAATCATCACAATATGAACAGCAGATATTTGGATTGGCAATTGATACTGGAAAGTTGCAGGGAACAGGGCATGCTTTCTAAATTGTTCGGAACAGGAATGGGAGCAGACATCAGTGTGCAAAGTTTGTACATTAAGATCTTTTATTCATTGGGTTATGTTGGATTGATACTGACATTCCTTTTGATTGTCAGCATCATGTATTATGTTACGAAAGTGGAAGACAGGAAGACTTTTTTCCTGGCAGTAATCATGGCAGTACTTTTACTTGGCAGTGGGGTAACAGTCAACAGTATGGAAGCAACACAAATGAGCTGGTTTCCGTTACTGTTTGCCGGAATGGTTATTTCTTCGGTACAGGTAGATAGTGAGAAAGCAGATGAGGAGACACAGTATGCTTGCAATCATAACGGGGACAATCAAGCCGGCAGCACAAATGAGCCAATTGATGATCAGGAATGAAGAAGAACGCTTACAGCAATATGCGGATAGTATTCGCTCCATACTGGCTTCGCAGGCATTTGATAAAATTGTTTTTTGCGAAAACAGCAATTATGGTACCGAACGTTTATCTTATTTAATGAGTGTTGCCAAAGAGAAGGGAACAGAACTGGAATTACTTTCTTTTCAGGGCAATGAAGAAAAGGCCTGTATGCATGGCAAAGGGTATGGAGAAGGCGAGATTATGCACTATGTGTTTAGTCATAGCAGTTTCATCAATTCTGAGACCTATTTTGTGAAATTGACAGGAAGACTAAAGGTTGATAATATCCAGGCAATTGCAAGTCGTTTAAAGCAACATAAGACCTATTTTAATATTCCAAACCATACCAGACGAGATTTATATGATACCAGACTCTACGCAATGCCCATTAAACAATTCCAAGATTTATTTTTGGAGTCATTTGAACAGGTCATGGATGACCAGGGAATTTTCCTGGAAGTAGTGTATACAGATATCATAAGAAAGTGTAATATTATAGTCAACAATTTCCCCAAGTATCCAAGAATAGTAGGTATATCCGGATCAGGAGGAATTGTGTACACTTATACGGAGTGGAAATGCCGGATTAAGGATGCACTGAGTAAAATAGGATTCTATAAAATTAGGGGATAATCGGATGACGACAGGTCAAATGAAACAAACAAATAAAAGAATACTTGTTTTGGCCATCATTGTAATCATCATTCTAGCGACAGCTATTTTTATCAAACAAAAGCAGAATGCTGATACATGGGAAGTCCTAATTGTTGGAGACTCTATAGGCGAGGGCGCAGGTTCCAGTGACCCCTCTATGAAATGGTACAAGTATTTAGTGCCTTATATGAAAGAAACCTATGGAATTAATTTAGAGATAACAAATGTTTCAATGGGTGGAAATACCAGTTATGCCGGTTATGCCAGAGTCATGGAGCTGAAGAGTACAGCTCAGTATGATTTGGCAATTATCTGTTACGGTGAGAATGATCAACCGGAGGATTTTGCACTATATTATGAAAGTATACTACATGCAATTAACAGTAAATATCCGAATTGCAGATTGATGACAATTTTGGAAAGCTCACAGAGGGATTATACAGAGAAAATCAAGACAATACAAAGCTTAAGTGACCATTACGGAGCTTATGTTGCGGATACAATTGCGGCTTTCACGAATAGTGGAAGACCTTATGAGGAGTTATGCGATGATGGAACACATCCCAATGATGAAGGCCAGAAGGTTTATTATGAAACAGTCAAGATTCTAATGGATGAGTTAGTTATGTTAGAGGACAATTCCAATGCTATTGCAGTGAATCCTGTGGATCCGCGCATGAAAGATTTTCAGCAATTCAACTATTATTCAATCAATGAGTTCAAGAAAATAAAGGATAATCTATACGAACTACAAATACAGACGCCGTTAGCAATGTTGGGAATAGACTATTCAGCAGTTAAGGGAGAAAATGATATAACGATCGTAACAGATGAACAGACCCAATATACCAAAACAATTGGTTGGAACAATGATTTCTCATTACAGTTTATTGAATTACTGGCGGAGAATTGTAAGATTAATTCAAAAATACAAATCAAGTTTTCATCCAATGAACAAGCAGAAGCATTTCATGGTATTATTATTAATGAATACCGATGAAGTATTAAAGAAGGTGAATTATGCTTTTTTCGATTATAACAGTATGCTATAACAGTGAAAAAACAATTGAAAAAACAATGAAAAGTGTTCTGGAACAAAGCTGTCAGGATTATGAATATATTCTGGTAGATGGTGCTTCCACAGATAGAACTCTGTCAATTATTCAGCAGTATGAACCTTTGTTTCAGGGTAAGATGAAAATTATTTCAGAACCTGATCAGGGAATCTATGATGCTATGAATAAAGGCATTCAGACAGCAGCCGGTGAACTGATTGGTATTGTAAACAGTGATGACTATTACGAGAAAGATGCACTTGAGAAAATAGCAGATGCCTATGATGGTTATGAGTATTCCATTATTTATGGTTTACTCAGAACCATTAATGCAGGACGAGAAATGATGATTTATCTCAAAAATCATGAATTTCTTGAAACAGATATGATTACACATCCCTCCTGTTTTATTACAAGAAAAGTATATGAGAAATTTGGATTATATTCCTTAAAATATCCTTATTCTGCGGATTATGAGTTTATGCTGCGAATGAGAAAACAGCCTGAAGTAAATTTCATAGAAACATATAGTATTATCTCGAACTTCTCTGTTGATGGGGCATCCAAGTCAGTAAAAGCGTATCGGGATACTTTGAAACTGCAGCATGAATACCGATTAATAGGATTTTTTGAGTATCATATAAAAACGATGAAGAGTCGAATAGCCATGATAATGGGAAAATAAGGTGACAGTATGCAGATGACATGGAAGACTACAAAAGAATACATACAGAAAGATTTGTATAGAAATCTAGAGTCTTGTAAAAAGAAGGATATAATCAAAGCCTTTTGCTTTGGAAATTCTATGGTAAGCGTATTACTTTATTATAGAATCTGTTATTATTTGGCAGGACTAAAGAAACGAAATCCTGTTCAATTCCTTGTTCACTCTTTTTGCTATCTTCGTTTTAAGCGTATTCAGCGTCGTTGTGGAATTGAATTAAATCAACGAACAGAAATCGGTTATGGATTGCGGTTACCGCACAGAGGAAATATTGTGATTCATCCCCAAGCGATTATTGGAAATAATTGCGAAATCATGCATGGAGTTACCATTGGAAACAACATTATGAAATCCAGAGATGAAGTGGCAAGGATTGGTCATGAAGTTCTACTTTGTACCGGTGCCAAAATCATCGGAAAGATAAAAATTGGTAATACAGTTATAGTAGGAGCAAATGCAGTAGTCACACATGATGTGCCTGATGGCACTATCGTGGGCGGGATACCCGCCCACCCTATAGGAGAATGTGATAATCGATTTGTGATTAATGTGCAATAGCCTTCTTTTTATTGATCAGTTTCATAAACGGTTTCTCAATACAATAGTTGAGAATGATTGATAAAAGTAAGGATAGGGTCAATATAGTGGCGTAATTTACAATCCATGATAGATAAATATTTCCGATTGGAATAGCAGGAAGCTTCATGATCAGTAAATAATGAAAAAGGTATATGCCATAACTGTATTTACCTATGAAATCGAAAAATTTATTACAGATAATCTTGGTAGGATATATAACCTGACTGGCTATGATGCCACCTAGAGCCATCGCCCATAAGCCATATGGTGCGAATCCATAAAATGTGCTACCTCTGAGCAAACGATAGATTACAAACAGGGAAAAAAGTAATAGAAAACAGGAGAATGCTTTATTTCCCTTAAGCTCAGTAATGATTGGATGTTGAAAAAGAAAATAAAGGACAACACCAAAAAGAATAACCGGTAATTGCACTATAAAATTATAGTTCTCTATATAGTAGTCCCAAATATAAGAATCTTGTATTACTTGCAAGCCTTGAAGCCTTGTTATATAATTACACAAGATTAAACTGACTAAGAAAAAGCAGACAGCTGATTTTAAATTTTTGATTAATTTATGCAGCAAAGGGGCAAGAAGATAAAGAAAAGCTAATACACCGAGATACCATTCCACGCTAATAATGCTATTAAAGTAGTAAGGATTTAATCCATGTAAGAACAAAAGGTGAGATACGATGTTTGTAATAGATATACTCGGTATACTACCGAGCCAATATCTGTCTCCGAATCCCAATACTAACAGATGAATAATCAGTGCAAAATAGTATAATGGCATCAGTCTTAGAAATTTTCTTAATATCCAATTGAATGCTTGACGTATCGTTTGGATGTTATTTTTATTTAGTGATAGGAAAACCAGATAAGAAGAAATAAGCAAGAAGATTTGCACGCCTTTGGCACCACAGTAAGTGAATAAGAAAAAAACCTTATTGTCAATATCATGACAACCGAAATGGATCAGTATGATGCCTAAGATTGCAATTCCCTTAAATGAATGAATCCATTTTTCCTCATGGTTCATAAGTAATTCCTCCATTGTTTCTATTATATACACAATATTATATTAGCATAAACAGATGAAAGATAAAACTACTAGGTATAATAATTAGACAATTATAGTTTTGATTATTAGGTTTCATATGTATTCGGATTGGAAAGGAAATAATAAATTGAGACATGTTGTAAGAATTAGTGATGGATTAGGAAATCAAATGTTTCAGTATGCATTTGCGTACGCATTGGCCAGACGAACAGGTGCCGAAGTACTTCTTGATCCACTTTATTGGGGAACATCTCTTCGTAAGTATCAGTTAGAAGAATTTAGTATAACCAACAAGAATTATTTAGTAAGCAAAGCGATGGATTATTTGTTAGGCTTTGGACCAAGAAATGGGAGAAAATTCAAGTATCAATATCGCCAGTATTTAATTCATAAAAAATACAAAGTAGTGGAAGAAAAGCAGGCTGCGCACTATGATCCGGATATGGAGCAACAGACTGTACCGAGTTTCTATTTGGGATTTTGGCAAACACCGAACTATTTTGATGCATTTTATGATGATTTAAAAGAACAGTTTACACTAAAAAAAGAACTATCACCTCAAGCAACTGTATATCTGCAACAAATCAAGGCACAAACCAGTGTATCACTTCATATTAGACGAACGGATTACGTCAGTCCGGAAATAAATGGTGCTCTTGAATTTGACTTTTATCAGGAGGCTTTACAGCAGATGCAGAAACAGCTGGAGGATTTTCGCATATTTATTTTTACTGATGATAAGAAGTTTGTGAAAGACACTTTTGATTTATGTGAATATACTTTAGTGGAAGGGGTTAGTGATTTGGATGAATTTGAACTAATGCGCCAGTGTAATCATCATATCACTGCCAATAGTTCCTTTAGCTGGTGGGCCACCTATCTGGCCGAGCATAAGGGCGGTATTGTTTATGCACCATGTACAAAAATGTGGACAAAGGAATTTTATCCAATTGAGTGGAATTTGATATACCTATAGGTTGCGCTATAAGAGTAACATCAAAGGAGATATGGTTTGAAAAAAATAAAAAAACTGATTCAGCAAGTGAAATATATTTTTGAGCGGGGACAAAAAATCCAACTGGTAGGCCTATTACTTGTTGTTATTTTTACTACCTTTATTGAACTTCTTGGAGTAACTGCAATTATGCCTTTGGTTGAAGTCATGATGAATCCTGATTGCATTCAAACTACCCCATATCTAAGATATATATTTGAACTTGGTCGCTTTGACAATACAATCAGTTTTCTGGTCTTTTTATCAGCGACTTTAATTGTAATTTACTTAATTAAAAATATTTTGGTAATCATTTCCTATAATATGCAATACAGATTTACATTTAATAATCAAAAAGTAATGGCATCGAGAATGCTAAATTGTTATCTACAACAGCCATACTCTTTTCATTTAGCTCATAGCAGTGCAGAATTGATAAGAAGTATCAATACTGATATTGTTATGATGTTTCAGGGAGTACTGGCCATTCTACAATTTCTGGCAGAAATATTGGTTTGCATGGCATTGGGCATTTTCCTGTTTGTCAGAGACCCGCAGATCACATTGATTATTCTTGCTTTTTTGTTGGCTTTTGTAATCGTATTTGCTAAAAAATTTAGAAAGTATCTTCGCTTTATAGGAGAAGAAGATCGTAAATATGCAACGGGAATTGTTAAATGGTTACAGCAATCCTTTGGGGGATTGAAGGAAACAAAGGTTATGAGAAGAGAAAAATTCTTTCTTGGAAAATTTGATCAGGAATACAGTCACTGGGCAGATTTAGAAAAATCATATAGAAATCTTCAAATGATTCCCAAACCAATCATGGAAACGTTATGTATTACAGCGGTTATGTTAGCCATTATTATTAAGTTGCTGAATGGAGCCGAAATAGTTACATTTATGTCTACCATTTCGGCCTTTGCCATTGCAGCTTTTAGGTTGCTTCCGTCTTTCAACAGAATTACCAACTATGTCAGCGCAATTTTATTTAATTATCCGGCTTTTGAAGCTGTATACCAAGATCTGAAAAAGATTGAGGAGATATCCCAAGAACAATCTGAAGAAGCAGAACAGCGGGAATCAATTTTGTCATTAAATAATTGCATTCATGTCAAAAATGTATCCTATCAATATCCTACCGGTGATGGACTGGTATTGCAAAACGTGAATATTGATATTCCTAAAAATAAATCAGTAGCACTAATCGGACCTTCTGGTGCAGGCAAAACTACACTTGCAGACTTATTGCTAGGGGCTCTAGAACCCACAGAAGGCAGTATTTATATAGACGAAATTGATGCTTTTGAAAATTTATCAGCATGGCAGAAGAATGTTGGATATATTCCGCAAAACATTTATCTTATGGATGATACGATTCGCAATAACATTGTCTACGGTGCTGAAATAGATATCGATGAAGAACGTCTTATGAATGCTGTGAAGGAAGCACAAATGCAGGAATTTGTAGAATCACTGAGTGAAGGTCTGAATACAGAGGTTGGAGAGAGAGGAATACGTCTGTCAGGAGGACAGCGTCAGAGAATAGGAATAGCAAGAGCATTATACTCCAATCCGCAGGTTCTGGTACTGGATGAAGCCACTTCGGCACTGGATAATGACACAGAGAAGGCAGTTATGGAGGCAATAGATTCTTTGGCTGGAACTAAAACACTAGTGATTATTGCACACAGACTTAGCACTGTTGAAAATTGTGATATTAAGTATGAAATTAAAGATGGCGATGCGTATCGAGTCAAATAAGAGTAGGAGTAGCCTTTATGCAACAGCATGATGAAGTTGGAATCTGGAACAAATATAAAAAGAAATCAAGATGGCGGGCATTTTATTTTCATAAAGTATTGAAGCAACATTTTTTTGAAAAGTATTTTAATTATGATTTAGTTATGCCACGATATGCACACAAGCATGTTATGGGACTGAAGGAAACAAATCGCTGGATTTATGATAAAATTATATCTGGCGAGCCGTTGATGATATCCAGATTTGGCAATACAGAATTACAAACTATGGTTAACTATATTGATGCATATGAAATGGGTAATGCCAAAGAGACAGAACCATTATTTAAAGAGTGGTTTGACAATTTGCAGAAACTATCAGGTTTTTTCCCTTCAGACGAGACGTTGGCGAAAAAGTTTGTTGATGAGATGATTCGTGCGTGTAAAAAAACGGATTTGTTAGCTATGTGGCACTGCAATATGGAAGATTATTTTATTAGCCGTTATATGCCGGAAGTAAGTCTTACCTATATATCATGGATTGAATCATGGCGATGTGACGAACCGTGGACAGCAGCATTAAAAGGAAAAAAAGTTTTAGTTATTCATCCATTTGAAAGTACTATTCGTGCGCAATATGATAAGAGAGAACTGTTATTTAGTAATGAAAACGTGTTGCCGGAGTTTGAATTAATTACATTAAAGGCGGTTCAAACCATAGCAGGCGAAAAGGATGAACGTTTCACAACATGGTTTGAAGCTTTGGATTATATGTATACAGAGGCGATGAAGAAGGAGTTTGACATAGCAATAATTGGATGCGGAGCATACGGAATGCCATTAGCTGCCAAACTGCGTGAACAAGGAAAACAGGTAGTTCACATGGGAGGAGCCACACAACTGTTGTTTGGAATAAAAGGAAAGAGATGGACAGAAAGTCCGATTATCAAACTGGATTATAATGAAAACTGGGTATATCCATCAGAAGATGAAAAGCCTAAGAATAGTCAAAATGTAGAGGGTGGATGCTACTGGAATTAGCGACTATGTGGAGAATCGGGATGAGTTCAATTACAAATAAGTTAAAGCAGAATAAAAAAATCCATTTCTTGATTAAGATGATGAAGCATTTTAATCAAGATGAGTATCTGGATTTCTTTATCAATAGAGAAAACAATGCGTTACTGCTGGAATTTGAATCACGTGGTTCATGTTGCTTAGAACAACGTATTTATTTGATTCGTGAAGCCGGTCAGGGATATGGTTTCTTTGCCGAATTCCATACACTGTTACAAAAGTTGGCGTTTGCAGAATGTTTTCATTTGACTCCCTATATTGATTGGAATGAGGGGTTTCTTTATCACGAAAAAGAGCCGG
Source organism: uncultured Lachnospiraceae bacterium (assembly GCA_964571145.1). Classification (GTDB taxonomy): domain Bacteria; phylum Bacillota; class Clostridia; order Lachnospirales; family Lachnospiraceae; genus Suilimivivens. The sequence continues at coordinate 36,377 of CAZNAP010000016.1, forward strand.
TGAACGGAACACAAAACGGTTTTGAATATTTTTTTGAACAACCTAATAACTATTCAGGAGATGAAATAGAGAATGCCGATTTACTAACAGTAGCAAAGATGGGACAAGCCAGTTGGATCGAACAAAGATATGACAGGGGATATGATTTGTCACCAGCTTATTTAGATATGATTTCAAGCATTTATCGCAAATATATTCATTTGAATCAAAAGACGGATCAAATGCTCAATGATGCAGTAGAGGAACTACTAAAGAATAAACCAACGCTGGGTGTTCATTACCGAGGTACAGATTTTAAAATAAACTATGACAATCACCCGGTGTGTGTGCGGGTTATGCAGGAAATTGAAGTAGTCAAAAATGCAATGCAGGAACACCACTTTGAACAGATTTTCCTAGCAACAGATGATTTGGAAGCTATTGATTCATTTACGAAAGAATTCGGCGAGAAAGTTATTTATTATACTGACGTAATCCGTGGAGAAGGGAATGTGTCTGTGGCATTCAGCAATGAGAGCCGATTGCAGCATCATTATTTATTAGCCTATGAGGTGTTACGAGACATGTATACACTGTCAGCTTGTCAGGGACTTATCGCAGGAGTTTCACAAGTATCAATTTGTGCCAGAATAGCTAAAAGTGCACGGCACGAAATATATCAATATGAGAAAATTATTGATAACGGCAAGAATTATAGCGGAAAGAAATTTAAACAGAAGAGATTTTAATTTTTTGTACGAGGAGGAGCAGTCAAATGATCGGAGCTATATTTTATATAGTCAGCTTTATATTTGCAGTTAGTTTGTTGGTGCTGCTGCCCAAGAGGAAAGAACCGGCAAGTCTTTTTGTTGATATTTTGTTTTCGTATGTTACAGTTCTTTGTGTAGCAACAGTTCCGGTTTTCGTTCTGAATTTTGTCGGAATTCCAATTAATCAATTTTTAATAGGAGGACTATTTGCTATTATTGGTATTTTAGCAGGATTAAAACTTCTATTAGTAAAAAGGAAACAGCAACATTACATAAAAAAGAATGAAGTTATTTTTGTAATCATTTTGATTCTTGCAGTAGGCGTTTTTGCACTTTATATTTTTACACCCTATATTCATGCAAATTATTTTAATCCAGTGGATCCGTATCATCATTTTCTATATGCATCAGAGACGATACGTTCTGGCAGAATCAGTGATATGTTTGTGAATCCCATGTATAATGGGATGTTTATGCAGTTGTTTTCATGGGCATTGCCTCAATCATGGCTGTATAAAGCGTTTATTCTATCAGATATTTATCATATAGTATTAGAATTGCTGTTTTTTTACGCAGTTTTACTTATTATATTTGAAAATAAGATTAAGAAATACACATTATTAGTAATTAGCCTTTTTTACTGGGGGACTTTCTTGATGTTCAGCTTCCTGTGGGGATTTGTTTATTGGAGCATGGCAGCTATGCTGGCAGAGTATGTTTTAGTTTTACTAAAATTACTGCTGGATAAAAAAGACTCTGTGAAAACACTTTTGATACTAATTATTTCGGGTATTTTTGCTACTACAATGTGTTATATTGCATTTGCTCCTGGAGTTGTGTTATCTGTGCTGGGAGTAATTATTTATTACTATTTGAAGAATCATGACATCAAGTGGAACAAACAAATGCAACGGTATTCTTTACTTGTTGTTTCTATACTAGTAATTATAGCTATCTTAGGATATTACTTTGTTTTCTATCGAAGAGGATTTCCCCTGGGATGGGTGATGCAAATGGGCGATCAGCAGAATATCGGACTGGAACTTCTGCTACTATTTCCACTGGTAATATATACAATGGTTATTACGATACGAGAACGGGCAAATTTGACAGCCTTACAGGTTGCATACATATTGCAGTTGATTTTACAAATGATATTTACTATCTTATCTATTTGCCACATCATTAGTACTTATTATTTGCAGAAAACTTATTTTCTTTTGTTTTTCCTTTCAATTGTCATAATTGGCGAGCATGGGGCTAAATGGACAAAAAAGAATGCTCAGTATGTATGTCTGTATTTCATTGGCGTATTTGGTATTATGGTTTTATCATACGACGGGAAGGAAAGTGATACCATCAGTCTTCAACAGAGTACCATGGTTCAAAATCTGGATGTGTTATCTGAGTTTGATTTTTCGAATGGGGTATTAAGTGATAACGGTAAAATTTACTTAATGCAATATGCAATGGAAGAGGTAGATGATGAAAATAACGTCATTTCATTAATCACCTCAACAGGCGGGAATAAAGGAATCGGATTATGGCTTAAAGCTACTTATGAGGACGCTACTTTTATTAGTTTGGATGAGGTTGAGTGTTCTCCGGAAAAGATGGATGCGTTGTTAGCGGCTAAAGGTGCGACACATTTTATGATTTTCTTTGATGATTTATTGTATATAGATGAATTAAATGACTACTTTAACTCATTTGAACGAGTTTATCAAAATGATGCTGGGTTTATAGGCAAGCTATAACAGAAAATGCTTTTAGATAAAATGTTGGGGGAGACTGTCCGAAAACTAGCGGACTAACATTATAAAAGCAGGATAGAATCCA
>CAZNAP010000017.1:0-27691 GCA_964571145.1 uncultured Lachnospiraceae bacterium
TTATGGAGAATGTAGGAGAAATCTTAAAGGAAGCAGGAACAGATTTTGCACACGTAGTGAAAACAACTTGTTTTTTAGCGGAAATGGCAGATTTTGGCGCTTTCAATAGTGTCTATGAGCAGTATTTTACAGAAAAACCGGCAAGAAGCTGCGTTGCTGTTAAAGAACTGCCAAAGCAGGTGCTTTGTGAAGTAGAAGTAATTGCGCAGGTAGAATAATCATGAATAACATCATATTAATTGGTATGCCGGGAGCAGGCAAAAGTACGGTAGGTGTAGTACTAGCCAAAAAGCTGGGGTACCGATTTCTGGACTCGGATATTGTGATACAGGAACAAACAGGGAAACTGCTTTATCAGCTCATAGAAGAGCGGGGCGAGGCAGGTTTTCTTATGCTAGAAAATGACATAAATGCGGCAATCGAAGTAGAGCAAACTGTCATAGCTACTGGCGGCAGTGCGGTGTATGGCACCGAAGCCATGCGACATTTTCATGAACTCGGAACAGTGGTTTATTTACAATTATCCAAGGAGGCTGTTGCAAAAAGACTGGGTGACTTACATCAAAGAGGCGTTGTTTGTCAAGACGGATGCACCATACAGGAATTATATGAAGAGCGTACACCTTTGTATGAGCGATGTGCCGATATAACCATTGCCTGTGATCATAAAGAACTGAGACAAATTATTGACGAAATTGCAGAATTAATTGCAATTTAATTGAAATTAAATGAAAAGAACATGACTACTGACAAGATGAAATACAAATAAAAATTTAGTATGAGGATAAGGCACGGAGTGCCTATAAAATGAAGATGAAAAATGTATCATTAAAAAGCAGTTTTTTTCTGCTTATGGCCGCCTTCATCTGGGGGGTGGCTTTTGTAGCGCAAAGCGTGGGAATGGATTATATGGGACCCTTTTCCTTTAACGGAGGAAGATTTCTCATGGGCAGTGTGGTACTGTTACCCATTGTGCTCACCAACAGAAGTAAAAAGAAAAAGGCCAATATTGAGCAGGCGGGCTGGAAGATTACAATTCTTGGTGGCTGTTGCTGCGGTTTGGCACTTTGCATGGCTTCTCTGCTACAGCAAGTGGGAATCATGTATACAACAGTAGGAAAAGCAGGATTTATTACCACCCTCTATATTATTATTGTGCCGATTATGGGGATTTTCCTGAAAAAGAAGGTTTCCGGCAAGGTGTGGATCAGTGCTTTTGTAGCAGCAATCGGTATGTATTTGCTATGTATGAGTGAAAAACTGTCACTGAGTAAAGGAGATACATTTGTATTTGCTTGTGCCATTGTCTTCTCCGTACATATTTTGGTGGTGGATTATTTTGCCCCCAAGGCAGACGGTGTGGAGTTGTCTTGCATTCAATTTTTGACTGCAGGGATTATCTGCAGCATTGGTGCAGCAATTATCGAGAAACCGGTGCTTGGAGATTTCATTGCCGGCATTATACCGCTTGCTTATGCGGGTATTCTAAGTTGCGGTGTGGCATATACCTTTCAAATACTGGGTCAAAAGAATACAAATCCGGCTATTGCGTCCCTATTGCTTTCGCTGGAATCGGTATTTTCTGTATTGGCCGGTTGGATGATCCTCGGACAAGCCATGAATGCCAGAGAATTATTTGGATGTGGACTGGTTTTTGCAGCCGTTATATTAGTACAGCTTCCGCAAAAAACAGAAAAAAAGGCAATTGGATAATAATTAATAAAATGAACATAATAATCCATGAAAACATTCCGGCAAAAAGCTGTTTATAGGAGGTTTACATGGATTATTTTAATGCATTTTGGGTAGGCGGACTGCTGTGCGCAGTTGTACAAATTTTATTGGAAAAGACGAAAATGATGCCTGGAAGGATTATGGTATTGTTGGTTTGTCTGGGAGCGGTTATCAGCGTATTTGGCTGGTATCAGCCTTTTATGGAGTTTGCAGGTGCAGGTGCTTCTGTGCCCTTGCTGGGTTTTGGCAATGTACTGATGAAGGGCGTTAAGGAAGCGGTAGACCAGGAGGGATTCATGGGGCTCTTTACAGGAGGCTTTAAGGCAGGTGCAGTGGGTACTTCTGCTGCTTTAATATTTGGTTATCTTGCCAGCCTTGTCTTTAACCCTAAAATGAAGAAGTAAGGATATCGTTCTACATGACAGATTGGGACTTCTGCGGTATACTTAAAGGTAGTCACTCGGATAATCGCCGAGTGACTGGCAAGGGAAGGAATGCAGAATGATAAAGGGAAGATTAGTTAAACTTAGAACAAAAATGAAAGCCGCTGAAATAGACTGTTATCTGATACCAACTTCGGATGAGCATGACAGTGAATATGTCAGCCGCTTTTTTATGGTACGTGAATATTTTAGTGGTTTTACCGGTTCAGCAGGAACTTTAGTCGTAACACAGGAAACCGCTGTTTTATTTACGGATGGTAGATATTTTATCCAGGCAGAGCAAGAGCTTCAGGGGACAGAGATACAATTAATGAAAATGGGAGAACCTGGTGTACCCACTATTTCTCAGTATCTGGAGCGGACGCTTCAGCCTAAACAAACCCTTGCTTTCGATGGCAGAGTAGTTAGAGCAGAAGAAGCCAAGAGATATGAGAAAATCATGAAAAGCAAAGAAGGACGGATTGCTTGGGATCAAGACCCTGCTGATCGAATTTGGCTCAATCGTCCGGAGTTATGCTTTAACCCGATTTATGTGTTGGCGGATGAATATTGTGGTGAAAGCACCACGGATAAGTTAAAACGTTTACGAGACAAAATGCAGAAAGAAGGAGCGTCCATTCATATATTGACTACACTGGACGATATAGCCTGGCTGTTGAACATTAGAGGTAATGATGTAGAAAGCTGCCCTGTAGTGTTGGCTTTCGCAGTGATTACCCAGACAGAAGCATTGCTTTTCACCGGGAAAAGGGTACGGCCGACTGTCAGTACCGAAGTAAAAGACTATTTGAAGGGAATCGGAGTACAGCTTTTACCCTATTCACAATTTTATCAATATGTGGCACAAATTCGTGAAGAGAGACTTTTGATTTGTGAGGAAAGAATCAGTTACCGTCTTTTAAAAGAACTGAAAGAGGATGTAACAATTCTGGATAGACCTAATCCTACTACCTTCATGAAGGCAGTGAAGAATCCCATTGAGATGGAAAATCTGCGAAAAGCACATTTAATGGATGCAGTTGCAGTGACAAAGTTTATGTACTGGCTGAAGAATAATGTGGAGCAAATACCGATGACGGAAGTCAGTGCGACAGAATACTTAGAGAAATTGCGTAGAAGGCAGGCGTCCTTTATTGAGCCCAGTTTTGAAACCATTTGTGCCTATGGAGCAAATGGTGCAATCATTCACTATAGTGCGAAACCCGAAAGCTGTGCACAAATAATGGCTTCCGGATTGTTAATGGTGGATAGTGGAGGACATTATCTGGAAGGGACCACAGATATTACCAGAACCTTTGTGTTAGGGCCAATTTCTGATGAGATGAAAAGGCATTTTACACTGGTGGTTCGGGCTATGCTGAATTTAAAAACTACCAAGTTTATGTATGGATGCCGCGGAATCAATCTGGATATACGCGCCCGAGAAGTGCTTTGGACAGAGGGACTGGATTATAAACATGGTACGGGACATGGTGTAGGCTACTTGCTGAATGTACACGAAGGCCCCAATAGTTTTAGGTGGAAATTGATGCCGGATTATCAGGATAACGCCATATTGGAAGAGGGCATGGTGACCACAGATGAGCCTGGCATATATATAGAAGGAAGTCATGGAATTCGAATTGAAAATGAACTGCTTTGCCGAAAAGGTACTAGAAACGAATATGGACAGTTTATGTACTTCGAAGACTTGACTTATGTGCCGATTGATTTAGACGGAATCGAACCCTCTCAGATGAGTGAAGAAGAAATCCGTGAATTAAATGAGTATCATAAGGCTGTTTATGAGAAGCTGAAACCTTATTTTACTGAGAAAGAATTGAAATGGCTAAGAGACGCAACCAGAGAAATATAAGATGAATCTTAGGAAAAACATATAGGAAAGGATATAGTCGTGGAATTGAAGAATAAGTTGATACCTCAGATCAATATGGATAAAGACCAGATTTTAAAGAGAATCACCTGTTTTGCACTGGATATGGACGGTACGATTTATCTGGGGGAAAAGTGGATTGACGGTGCCATGGATTTTCTGCAAGCAGTCGAGCAAGCCGGGAAAAAGTATATTTTCCTTACCAATAATTCATCCAAAAACGCAAAGGCTTATGTAGACAAATTAGGACGAATGGGACTGGTGGTAGACGAAAGTAAAATTGTCACCTCCGGACAGGCAACCATCGCTTATTTAAAAAATCATTTTCCCGGAAAAAGGGTATTTCTTCTTGGGAACGAACTATTACAAGAGGAATTTGAAGTAGCCGGCATTGCTTTGGAGGAGGAACACCCTGATGTGGTGGTGACTGCTTTTGATACCTCACTTACATATGCCAAGATGTGCAAGGTCTGTGATTTTGTGCGAGAGGGGCTGCCTTATTTGGCAACTCACCCGGACTATAATTGTCCAACAGAAACAGGATTTATTCCTGATGCGGGTGCCATTCATGCCTTTATCAATGCTTCAGCTTTCCGGTATCCGGATCACATTATCGGCAAGCCAAACGGCGATATTATGGATTATCTGGCCATGCGTGCAGGTGTAACTAAGGAACAAACCGCTATGATAGGGGACAGACTGTATACGGATGTGGCAGCAGGCGTCAATAACGGATACACAGGAATCCTGGTTTTAAGTGGAGAAGCAGGAATGAAGGATGTAGAGGAATCAGAAGTGATTCCGGATTTGATATTCTCATCTGTCAAAGATATGATTAAATTTATTTAGAAGTGTTTGAGGAATAGTATGGGATTGCAGTTTTATTTTGGAGGCTCGGGAGCCGGGAAAAGTAAAAAACTTCATGAGGACATGATTCAATGGGCGCAGCGGGAACCCGGTACGAACATTCTATTTTTGGTGCCGGATCAGTTTACCATGCAGACACAGATTGACTTGGTGAATGCCAGTCCCTGTGGCGGAATCATGAATATTGATGTACTCAGTTTTGGACGTTTATCTCATCGTATTTTTGAAGAAACCGGTTATGGACAAAAGCCGGTACTGGATGATACCGGCAAAAGTTTAGTACTTCGCAAGGTGGCAGCAGAATTAAAAGAAGAAATGCCAATCATTGGAAAGAACCTGAATAAAATCGGCTATATTCATGAAGTGAAGTCAGCTATCTCAGAATTTAAACAATATGACATTAGTGTCACACAAGTGGAACAACTGGCAGAATACGCCAGGGGACGGGGACAACTCTACTATAAGCTAAAAGATTTAGAGGTTATTTATAAAGGATTTAATGAGTACATACAGGACAAATTTATTACCACCGAAGAGACGTTGGAACTTTTGACCAGAGCAGTTACAAAATCACATATTATCAGAAACAGCGTGATTGTTTTTGACGGCTTTACAGGATTTACACCTATACAGTATCGATTGATTCAGGAATTATTTGGATTGACTCAAAGAGTCATAGTATCCTTAACCATTGATTTACGTGAAAATCCATTTGAACTAAATGGAGAACAGGAACTGTTTTATCTCAGTAAGAAGACAGTCGCTGATCTTGGTCGACTGGCGAAAGAATCAAAAACGGAACGTGTGCAGGATGTGATGATTGCACAGGGCGAAAACTCAAGATTTGGCAAGAATCCGGAGTTGGCACATTTGGAACAAAACTTGTTTCGCTATCCCATGAAGTCTACGCAGGGGCAGCAAAATATACAGCTTGTGGAAGCCTTGAATCCTGCAAACGAAGTCAGACAAACCTGCATTAAAATCAAGAATTTAGTATTGGAAGAGAATTACAGTTATCGAGATATTGCAGTAGTAACCGGAGATTTGGAAACCTATGCAGATTATTTCGAGCGGGAATCCGGAGTTTATGACATTCCCTTTTTTATAGACAGAACCAGAGGGCTGTTACTCAATCCCTTTATTGAATACATAAGAAGTGCATTGAAAATCGTACTTCAAAACTTCTCTTATGAAGCAGTGTTTCATTTCCTGCGATGCGGATTGGCAGACTTCGAAACAGAAGAAATTGACCGCTTGGAGAATTATGTGCTGGGCTTTGGAATCAAAGGCAAGAAAAAGTGGAGCCAGGCTTTCGTACGGAAAGAAGCAGAACCAAGTGAAATAAAGAAGGAATCAGAAGCAGTCAGGAAATGGCAGGAGGAACAGTTACAGAAGTTGGAGCTATTGAATCACAGCAGAGAAAAGCTGATGAACAAAATAGAGCCACTTTTGGTTAAAAAAGGAACTGCCGGTGAACTGGTCAAGGTGCTGTATGATTTTATTGTGGAAGGCAGAATTCAGGAGAAGCTGGCAGGCTACGAACAATACTTTACAGATACGAATCAACCGGAGCGGGCCAGAGAGTATGCACAGATTTACAGACTGGTGATGGAATTGCTGGAGCAGGTGCACGCTTTGTTAGAAGAAGAACCGATGACGCTTCAGGAGTTTGCGGATATTTTGGATGCCGGTTTTGGAGAAATTGAAGTAGGAACCATTCCAGGCAGTGTGGACAGAATTGTGGTAGGGGATATGGAGAGAAGTCGTCTGAAGCAGGTGAAGATTCTCTTTTTCCTGGGAGTGAATGACGGAAATATACCCAGAAACAGTTCTGGCAGAGGCATTATTTCCGATATAGACAGAGAATTTTTGCAAAATTCCGAATTTGAACTGGCACCTTCACCCAGACAGCAGATGTATATTCAGCGTCTTTACCTCTATATGAATATGACCAAGCCTTCAGAGCGGCTGTATTTATCTTATTCCAGAATCAACAGTCAGGGCAAAAGTATACGACCTTCCTATTTGGTGGATTTGGTGAAGAAACTTTTTCCGAATATAGTCGTGGACATGGAAGCACAGGAAGCGCTGGCTCAAATTGTAGGCAAAAAAGATGGACTGACTTTTTTGGCTAAGGAGCTTCGGGAATATGCAGTGGGCAGACAGGGGGAACTAAATAAGGAAGAACTGTTTGCATTTTACGGATTATACAAAGCGGATGAGCAGTATGGGGGCTATGCAGATGATTTAGCTGCCGCCGCCTTTGCCAGATATGAGCACAAACCCCTTGCCAAAGCAGTGGCTAGGGCACTTTATGGAAGTATGTTGGAAAACAGTGTGAGCAGACTGGAGAAGTATGCCGCCTGTGCTTATGCACATTTCCTGCAATATGGATTACACCTGCAGGAGCGAGATGAATTCAGCTTTGAGCAGGTAGACTTGGGTAATATTTTTCATAGTGTACTGGAAAGCTTTGCAGGAAAATTGTCAGAAAATAAATATACCTGGTTTGATTTTCCGGAGGAAGAAGGGGATGCTCTTTTACAGCAGGCCTTAATTGATTGCACCACTGGGTATGGAGAAACCGTGCTTTATAGTAGCGCACGTTATGAATATATGACCGAGAGAATGGGGCGCATTTTAAGACGCACAATCAGGACGCTAAAAGCACAGCTGCAGAAAGGCGATTTTGTTCCGGAGTCCTTTGAAATGTCTTTTTCGGGTGTGGAAAATCTGGAAGCAGTAAACATTGCTCTTTCAGATGAGGAAAAGATGAAGCTTCGGGGACGGATTGACCGAATCGATACCTATGAAGATGAGAATCATGTTTATGTGAAAATCATAGATTATAAATCCGGTAATAAGAAATTTGATTTGGCAGCACTTTATTATGGCCTTCAGCTTCAGCTGGTGGTTTATATGAATGTGGCAACAGAAATAGAACAGCGGAAACACCCGGATAAGGAAGTGATTCCGGCAGCATTATTGTATTATCATGTTGATGACCCGTTAATTAAGGAAGATGGGGAAGTGACACCGGAGGAAATTAATCAAAAGCTTTTGAAGGAATTGAGGACGACTGGTCTGGTCAATGACAACGAACAGGTCGTAAGCCTGTTAGATAAGGACTTTTCCGATAAATCTCTGGTAGTTCCTATAGAGCGAAAGAAGGATGGCAGTTTCAGTGCACGTTCCAGTGTGATTTCGCAGGATGATTTTCAGACAGTATCGGAGTATGTGAATTACAAGATTCGGCAGTTCGGTCAGGAAATCAATCAGGGAAATGTGATGGTCAATCCCTGCGAGCAGGGTACAAGACAGTCCTGTACCTATTGCACATTTAAGAGTGTGTGCGAATATGAACCCAAGATACCGGGATATGAAACCCGCATACTGGGGACACCTTCAGAAGAGGAACTACTGGAGAAAATGCGGCAGGAGATGTTGAGATAGAAAGGGAAGTTTCATGGCAATTTCGTTTACACCGGAACAGCAGAAGGTAATTGAATTACGCGACAGAAATATTCTGGTATCCGCAGCAGCAGGCTCAGGCAAAACTGCTGTATTAGTGGAGCGTATTATCAGAATGATTACCGACGAGGAGCACCCGGTGGACATTGACCGTCTGCTGGTGGTTACATTTACCAATGCTGCCGCTGCCGAAATGCGTGAACGGATCAGTCAGGCCATTAATAAACGTTTGGAGTTGACACCGGAAAGCGTACACCTTCAGAAGCAGGCGACTCTTTTACATAATGCGCAGATTACTACGATTGACAGTTTCTGTTTATTTTTAATTAGAAATAACTTTAATGATATAGGGTTGGATCCGGGTTTTCGTGTAGCAGATGAAAGTGAACTGCGCCTTTTGAAGCAGGATGTGCTGTCAGAATTATTGGAGCAGTTCTACCAAACCGGAGAAAAAAGTTTTCTGGATTGTGTGGAATACTTCACCGGAGGCAGCAACGACAGACTGCTGGAGGAATATATCAGCAAGTTATATGAATTTTCCATGAGCAATCCATGGCCGGAAGAATGGATTGAAATCTGCAAGGCTGATTACTGGGTGCAGAGTGTAGAAGATTTGGAAAAGACGGAGTGGGTTCGATATCTGATTGGCTGTATGCAAACTATGGTACAGGAGTGTGAGTCCAACTGTGAATTTGCGCTTCGTATATGCAACAGGCCCGACGGACCTTATATGTATGGCGGACTTTTGGAAGCAGAACATGAAATGCTTCAGCGTTTGGTGGGAATAAACAGTTTGCAGGCTTATTATGAAGCATTTGAAACCCTTTCTTTCGGACGTCTTCCTTCTAAAAAGGATGATTCAGTCAATCCTGCCTGTAGAGAAAAAGCTCAACAGTTGCGAAATGGAATTAAGAAGCAGGTAGAGGATATTCGAAGTACTTATTTATTGCTTTCCCCAGCGCAGATTGTGGAGCGTATGCAGAAAGCGGCACCTTGCGTAGTGGTATTGCTTGATTTAGTTCTTACCTATAAGAAAATGCTGGATGAAAAGAAGCGTGGAAATAATATCATTGATTTTCATGATATGGAACATTTTGCTTTAGAGATATTGTTACATAAAAAGGAAGACGAAAGTTTTGAACCATCTCCGGCGGCCAAAGAGTATCGCCAGTATTTCGCGGAAATTATGATTGACGAATATCAGGACTCCAATTTAGTACAGGAATTGTTGTTAAGAAGTGTTTCCGGCGAGGAAGAGGGACATTTCAATCGCTTTATGGTTGGAGATGTGAAGCAGAGTATTTACAAATTCCGCCTTGCACGGCCAGAATTGTTTATCGAAAAATACGTGAGCTATTCGCAGGAAGATTCCTGCTGTCAGCGAATTGATTTGAAAAAGAACTTCAGAAGCCGGGCACAGGTTTTGGATAGTGTGAATCAATTGTTTGCTAAAATTATGGGCAAACAGTTGGGGGGAATTGATTATGATGACGCAGCAGCCCTTTATCTGGGAGCTGATTTCCCACAGGCAGAAAGTGGGCAGCACGAGGAAGACACGCAACAAGTTTCCGATATTCGACAAGATGTTTTTGCAACTGAATATCTGATTGCCGGTAAGAATGAGGAATCCAAGCTTTCAACCAGAGAGCAGGAAGCAGAAGTAATTGCTCAGAAAATTAAGATGCTGTATAAAACGTTTCAGGTAACGGATAAGGAAACCGGGCAGCTTCGTCCGGTACGTTACAGCGATATGGTTATTTTACTTCGGACAGCATCGGGCTGGGCAGACGAGTTTAAGAAAATTCTGGAAAAAGAATGTATTCCTGCTTATGTAGCTTCTCGTACCGGATATTTTCAGGCAACGGAAATCAGAATGATTATGCAGTTTTTACGCGTAATCGACAATCCACTTCAGGATATTCCTCTTTATGGAACGATGAAGTCCTTTTTTGGTGGTTTTAGCGAAGAAGAAATTGCCCAAATTCGTGCAGTAGATCAAAAAGTTCCGCTATATGATTTGCTGGTGGCATATGAAGGTGTCTCGCAGGAGACAGCTGACGGCACATTGCAGGAAACAGCTGACGGCGGCTTGCAGGACAGAATACGGAAATTGCTTAACAGAATTGCAGTTTATAGAAGAAAAGTGACTTATACGCCGATTCACAAGCTCATACAGGACATTCTTTCAGATACAGGCTATCTGGATTTCGTAACAGCCAGACCAGATGGGGAACAGAGGCGGGCAAATGTGGAAATGTTGTTAACCAGAGCAGCGGCCTTTGAAAGCACCAGCTATTACGGACTGTTTCACTTCTTGCGGTATATGGAGCAGTTGGAAAAGTATGAAGTGAATTACGGCGAAGCCGATGTCTTAGACGAGCGTGCTGATGTAGTACGCATTATGAGTATTCATAAAAGTAAAGGACTGGAGTTTCCTGTCTGCTTCGTGGCAGGTCTCTCTAAGAAATTTAATATGCAGGATGTGGCAGGCAGGCTGATTGCAGATGTCGATATGGGAATCGGCGTGGATTATGTAGACAGCGAACTGCGTCTCCAGAGCAAAACCCTAAAAAAGAATACGGTAGCCATGAAAATGAAGTTGGATGCATTGGGAGAAGAAATGCGTGTGCTTTATGTAGCCATGACCAGAGCGCGTGAGAAGCTGATTTTGACAGCCTTGATTCCAGACATTGATAAATTTGTGGAGGAACTTCGCCAACGAGAGGAATTCGGGGAGGAAGAAGTGTCATTTTCTACATTAGCGCAGGCAGGCTGTTATCTGGACTTCGTTTTACCGTGTTTGACAGAAGCTGATATCGAGACAGTTACACCTTTTGATTTGGAAAAGGCGAAAACAACAGATGCAGTTACAGAATTAATCAATCGCCAACGGCTGTTGCTGTCAGGAGCGAATACATTTTCAAAAGTGGGATGTGAGCAATTTGGCGAGACATTCTCAAGTTCGGAGAGCGAGCAGGTGAATGCAGTATCTTCGGTAGCAGGACAGAAATTAATTGATGAATTGCAAACACGATTTGCACGAAGCTATCCTTATCAATACTTATCAAGCTTATTTATTAAAACCACAGTTTCGGAGTTAAAGAAGAAACAATTACAAGATTTGCCGGAGGAAGTATTTACCCATCAATTGTTTGAAGAGGCAGAAGTAGTCCCCTATATTCCGTCCTTTATTTCGAAGGAAGAAGGAATGTCAGGAACTGACCGCGGAAGCGCTTATCATAAAATAATGGAATTATTGGATTTGGTGGCTGTTAGTAAGCTGGACAATTTTGAAGCCGAAATCAATCGACAAATGGACGAATTTGAACAGGAAGAAATGATTACAAAGCAGTGGCGAGAAAGTATTTCTACGGCTAAAATAGCCACCTTTTTTGAAAGCAATCTAGCCAAAAGAATGGTACAGGCTTCTACTACAGGGAATCTGTTTAGAGAGCAGCCCTTTGTACTTGGCTTGCCAGCCAGTCGATTAGGAGAACAGTTTCCGGATACAGAACAAGTGCTAATTCAGGGAATTATCGACGTCTTTTTTGAAGAGAATGGACAAGTAATTGTGGCAGATTACAAGACGGATGCAGTGAAGACCCCAGAGGAACTGGTGAAGCGCTATCAGGTACAACTTGATTATTACGCTGAAGCCCTGGAACGCCTAACCGGCAAAAAAGTCACAGAGAAAATCATCTACTCCTTTGCACTGGGGAAGGAAATTTCCTGCACGTAATGTTCTCTGCCAAACTTGCTTTGGCCTTGAAATGGTATTGATAGATATTTGAAACTTGCAGTAATACACTTTTAGCCTTGCAGGGGTATATAGCAATTTTTGTATTGCCAGTACCCCAGCAAGGCTATTTTATTGAAAAAGCTGATGAAAACACTATGACGGGGTCGTAGGAAAATTTCTATCCTTCCAGACCCCGCCGAATGTATAATGCAGGGTCAGGAGACATAATTATTTTCTATAGACCCTTTTTGCGGCTATTGGCTAAGAATGCGGCATGCCTAGGGATAGGCTTGGGGTCACGAAGGCAAATTATTTTGTATATACCCCGCAGATTTATATTGTGGATTAGCAGGTTGCTTTTAGGTCGATTGAACCTACGGAAAGCCAGCAAGGAAGCTATTTGTAGGTCGGCGGCAATATTAATTCCTACTTAAAAATAATTCAGTGTGATGTGATATAACAGTGTTTAAATCAGCACCAAGTGACTAGTAAGATGAGCACTAAGTGGCTGGTAAATAAGCGCCAAATGCCTAGTAAATTGCTCTATTTTTAAACAAGTTGATAAAATCTAAAAAAAGTGATAAAATAAGGATGTAAAACAATTTAACATTTTTAAATAACCTTTAAATTCGCAGCTGAAAAAATAATTTCCTGCGATTTTTTAAAACTATAGGGAGTATCCCTTTTGAAACCAATCAAGAGGGAGCCAATGCTTTCTCTTGTTGAATATAAATATTAATGAGAGAAAGGAGAATCTATGAAAGGAATGATATTAATGATTAAAAATGAAAGCAATGTAAAGCCGGATATTTTAATTAATAATGGTTTTGAACTTTCAGATGAAAGAATGGATTTCTTGTTTAAAGAAGCTGTGCGTTTAGAAATTGAACGACAGAAAAGCTTTCAGAAATCAGCTATTTATGATTCAAAGGTAATTCAGAATGCATAGACTGCCAGAAATCATGTGTTTTGCAGGACCCAATGGTTCTGGGAAAAGCACTATAACTAAAAGTGTATTGCCGTTTGTTAGAGGGAAATACATTAATGCTGACGAAATACAAACAGCAACATTATGTCCAATAATAGACGCAGCAATTAAAGCTGAGGAATTAAGAGAATTAGCATTAAAAAACAATGAGGATTTTGCATTTGAAACAGTATTGTCAACAACCCGAAACGTGGAACTGCTAAAAAGAGCCAAAAAACAAGGATATTTCATTAGATGTATATTTATCCTCACTGATAATCCCAATATTAATGTTGAAAGAGTATGCTGTAGGGTAAGTTTAGGCGGACATGACGTGCCTAAAGATAAAATTATTTCAAGATACTATAAATCCTTAAATATGATTTCTGAAATATATCCATTATGCGATAGATTAAATATTTATGATAATTCAACCGAAGAACTCCAACGAATATTTAAGAAAAAAGATGAAGAGATTTTTTTCTTTCCTAATACTTATTGGAGTAAAAAAAGAATAAGTGAACTTATAAATAAGTGCGAAGATGTATGATTTCACAGAATAGTTAAATTAAATCAATACCACCTGCTTACAATAGTAGGTGGTATTTTTGTGCTTATTTTTCAACGTAAATGTAACATAATTATTCTTCAGACTTACTGCAACAAAAGTGTTGCGGTAGGTTTGCTAATCTAAGCGCCAAGTGACTAGTAAATTAGTACTTGTTTTTTTGAAATTAAGTGATATACTCTCTAATTAGTAGTTGAATCGAAAAGATAGGGGAGCAACTAAAAATAGTAAGTCATAAAACTATCTGGAGGATTAGCAATGGAAACACCAAAGAAGTAAAAAGTAACAGAATCAGAATGATTATTTTTGCAGTAGCTACTGTCGCAATCTTTATGTTCTGGGGCATGAAAGTATATGCTGATAATGCAGTCAATGTGAAGCAGGGCGAGACAGTGGAGATAGAATTGGACCCGGCGGCTTATCTTTCGACACCTCTAAGTGAGAACCTAGTGGCTAAAGCTTTTAAAGGTGGAGTAGAAAGTACTGAAGTAACCGTAACGGTAACAGACAAGGAAATAACCTACGAGCCAGAGCATCCTAGCACTATCAAAACCGCGAAAGCTACAAAAATAAAAATAGAAGTTGCATCTGATGCAGAACCCGGGGAATATGAATTGCGGTATAACCAATACAACGGGGGAGGATATGTTTGGGAAACTTTAACCACATCGGGAACCCTTACCACAATTAATGTCATTGAAGTACCTAAGGATACTAACGATACCAGTACTGAGACCAACCCAGAAGATGCTGCAGCTCGACAGCGTGAGCAAGAAGCAGCTCGCCAGCGAGCTAAAGAGGAAGCGGCAGTCAAGGAATACTGGGATAATTTGGATCAAGGCTTCCCGTCCGGCCACACCTTCTTTTCCTTTGGAGGGAAGAAGCTATTTACAGGCGTTGTAGAAGATAGGATTCAAGTCTACAGTGCAGGTCAATCAATTTTTAGCGTTACCTTAAAAGATTTGTATCCGGAAGCTGGTGAAAATGCCAAACTGTTTATTACAGGCAAAGGCTACCATGAAGCTGACGGCGTGCGTTATGAAACGATCAAGTATGAAATCAAAGACGGAGATACAGTTGTCGCAAGTGGCGAAATTACTCTGCCTGAGAATTTGAAATAATAAAGAAATCTACGAAAGGAACTCCAACTTATTTTTGAGTTCCTTTTTTGTATTGCTAAAAAAAAGAACTGTGTATATAATAAAAGAGGAGAGATAAATTAATATTTGGTAAAGTAACCTTTCAATTCGCAGGCATAAGTATATATATCTGCGATTTTATTAAACTATAGGGATCATATCAGGAGAGGAGTTGAATTTATGAATACAATAACTAGCTCTTTAGCAAAAGAAAAATTTGATCAATTACTGTCTGATGTCAATAACACTAGTGAGCCTATAACGATTGCGAATGTTCATGGTGGCAATGTGGTTATGCTATCAGAAAGCGATTGGAAAGCGATACAGGAAACATTATACCTCAATTCTATTCCGGGCATGGCGGAAAGAATTATTAATGGAATGAAGACTGCTAAGGAAGATTGTGTTCCATCGTCTGAGGTGGTATGGTAATGTATGAAATTGTTTATGAAAAACAGGTTTTAAAGGATATACAGAATCTTAAAGCAGTAAAGCTAGATAAAAAGGCCAGATTGCTAATTGATATAGTGAGTAATAACCCCTATCAAAATCCACCTCCTTATGAAAAATTACTTGGAAATTTTAGAGGAGTGTTGTCCAGAAGAATCAATATCCAGCATCGTTTAGTTTATGAGGTAGACAACACTGCCTTTGAAAAAAATGGAGTAAATTATCAAGGAACAGTCAAGATAATAGCAATGTGGTCACATTATGAAAATATGAATTAATAAATTCCCTTGACAAAAAACCAAATAAGGTATATGTTATAGAAAATTAAATAAGTCGCTAGGGGAGCACCAGCTGAGATTGCATCCGACTTCCGAAAGGAACTAAGATGCTAACCCTCATTACCTGAACCGGATAATACCGGCGTAGGAAAGCAGATTTTTATAAATAGCGTAATTTCTTATTTGAAAACAATCACAAATTGTTTCATACCTTCTAAAACTGAAATTATGCATTTATGAGAATTGAGAATCCCCTCCTGTGATGAAAACAACAAGGAGGTTTTTTTATGTCATTTTTTGCAAAAGAAGTAGTAGAAAAAGGAGAATTTGATTTGACCGGTGCAGGGTATGGTGCATTGGTTGCCATTATGATTGTGATTTTACTGCTGGGATGTATTATCAGTAATCCGGACGGTAAGAAAAAGCTGAGCGCCAAGCAATTGGTCTTTTCAGCAATGGCTATGGCACTTGCTATGGTAACATCAATTATTAAATTGATTGATATGCCAATGGGTGGTTCTGTAACATTGTGCAGTATGTTGTTTATCTGCCTGATTGGGTACATGTATGGGCTACGTACCGGGCTCACCGCCGCAATGGCTTACGGCATTTTGCAGCTGGTCAGCAATCCCTATATTATCAGTATTCCGCAGATGTTGACCGATTACTTATTTGCATTTGGGGCACTTGGACTGGCAGGCATTTTTGCTAAGAGCAAGAATGGCTTGGTAAAAGGCTATCTGGTAGGAGTGATAGGAAGATTTTTCTTCACCTTCTTATCAGGCATGATTTTCTTTGGAAGCTACGGCGCTGATTATGGCATGAGCGCGCCTGTGTATTCACTGGTTTATAACGGAGCATATCTTGGTGCAGAAGCATTAATTACAGTGATTATTCTGGTTTTGCCACCGGTATCAAAAGGACTTAACAGAGTCAAGGTAATGGCCAACGAATAATGGAGTGACTAAATACCACTTGTAAAAAGATTTTGCAGGTGGTATTCTTTTGCCTATAAACAGCAGAAATGAGGAACAGCATGAGAGCAGCCGGGATTTTATTACCAATATCCAGTATACCGTCAAAATATGGAATAGGAAGTTTTTCAAAAGAAGCATATGAATTTGTAGATTTCCTTCAGGCAGCAGGCCAAACCTACTGGCAAATATTGCCACTTGGGCCTACCGGATATGGAGATTCACCCTATCAGTCCTTCTCTACTTTCGCCGGAAATCCGTATTTTATTGATTTGGAAGAATTGGTGAAAGAAGGCTGGTTGACGCAAAAACAATGTGAAGCATGCGACTGGGGCAACAATCCGGAATATGTGGATTATGCGAGCATCTATGCCTCTCGTTCAAAATTACTACGAGTTGCATTTGCAAACAGTCAGAAAAATAATGACAAATCACAAATACTTGATAAGAATCATGCTTTTCAGAATTTTGTAGCACAAGAAGCCTTTTGGTTGAATGATTATGCTCTCTATATGGCTGTGAAAGATGTACATAAGGGTATCAGCTGGTCTGAATGGGAGGATGATATCCGACTGCGTAAACCGACGGCTATTGCAAAATGGCAAAAGGAATTAAAAGAGGAAATCTTATTCTATCAATTCCAACAGTATTTATTCATTACACAGTGGCGGAAGTTAAAGCAGTATGCCAATGAAAAGGGTGTTTCCATTATCGGAGATATTCCGATATATGTGGCATTTGACAGCGCAGATACTTGGGCTAATCCGGAGCTTTTTCAATTAGATGCAAAGGGTTTACCTACAGGTGTGGCAGGATGTCCGCCGGATGCCTTCTCCGCTACCGGACAGTTGTGGGGTAATCCGCTTTATCGCTGGGACTATCATAAGGAAACTGGATATGATTGGTGGATGAAGAGAATCGCTCATTGTTTTGAGTTACATGATGTAGTTCGAATTGATCATTTCCGTGGATTTGATGAATACTACAATATTCCTTATGGAGATGCAACGGCGGAGTTTGGCAAGTGGGAAAAGGGACCAGGATATGATTTGTTCCGTTTGATGAAGGAAAAACTTGGAAACAAGCCGGTTATAGCAGAAGATTTAGGCATGTTGACTAAATCAGTCATACAGATGGTTAAGAAGTCAGGATACCCAGGCATGAAGGTTCTGCAGTTTGCCTTTAACGACAGTGAAGAAAGTGATTATCTTCCTCACAACTATAGTACAAATGCTGTTGTTTACACGGGAACGCATGATAATGACACGAGTGTCGGTTGGTATCAGACATTAAATAGACATGACAAAGGAATGGTGTGTAGATACCTGAATATCAAATCAGGCAAGAATATCAGCTGGGATTTACTGCGAGCTGCTCTTTCCAGTGTGGCAGATACTGCCATTATTCCCATGCAGGATTATCTGGGACTGGGAACAGAAGCTAGAATTAATATGCCTTCTACTTTGGGCAATAATTGGCAATGGAGAATGCTGCCGGGGCAGACAACCGAAGAATTGGCCGAGAAAATCTATAAGCTGAACAAACTATATGGCAGAACAAAGCACTAAGTGATTTGACACTAAATGAATGAACACTAAGCAATTTAACGCTGAGTGCTTTTACACTAAGTGACTAAATGATTTTCCTGGAAAGAGTGGAATTGTGATATTCCGGATTAAAGGTTACGTCCTCACCCAGCCAAGTGGGCGGAATAAAAGCATTGGCGGTTTCCTCATCGGGGAATTCCACCTCGGCAATCATAAGTGGTGCAAAAGGTGGTTCAAAAACATCTAATTCAATTTTTAGTTTGAGGGGTGTGGCTGGCACTGCATAACCGCTGGCAAAATTTGGTTCCGGAATTGGAATCAGATATCTTTTTTTTGAAATAATATTGCCATCCGCTTTATTCAGGAGACGCTCGTAGGCATCTTCGTTCAGCGGAAGGTTATATTCTTCTCGTGCTAAAAGACCTTTTCCTTTATAAGTAAGATAATATTCATCATTTTCTCTGCGAATGCGAACCACAGGATTAGTACACAGATAAGCCTGCTCGATGATTAAACATTGGCAAGTGGAAATGTCTATCGGTAACTCTTCAATCAAAAATTTTCTTTCAATTTCCATATTATCCCCATGCCTTTCTCTCAGCGTGCGCTTTGGGCCTTTAGGCACAAAGTGCGTGTGAAAAATTTATTTTTCACACTATCCCCCTAACTGACATGTGCAAAACTATTTATTCTATTTAAATTTTACATCAACTACTTATACTTTAAAACGAAAAAATTCATTTTATGGTAAAAAGTCTTTATCATATTAAAACTTGTATAGCTCAAATATGCAAATTTGGATATAGGCTATAAAACTGAAAGATAAACAATTATTAGAAGTATACTAGACACTCGGTGCTTATCCGAACCCGTTTCAGAAATGTTATTTTTAATTAGTATTGGCATGAAACTGGGTCATAAACAGCAAGTGACTAAAAGCCTGTAAGGAAGTGATTAGTAGGTTGCTTTAAAAGCCTACTAAATCTATCAAGCAAAAAAACTTAGTAGGTAGCTTTTTCTTCAATTTACCTACGAGAAGTCAACAAGGAAGCTATTAGCAGGTTGCATTTAGGCCGATTGAACCTATAAAAAGCCAGTAAGGAAGCCATTTGTAGGTCGGCGGCACAGAATTTTGTGGACGAAATTCAACTATTCACGCATTTTAGTAGGAAAACGGTCTTCTAAATCGGTAGGCTAAATGCCACAATTGACACTTTTAGTCCCCAAAGTAGAAATTACCGGATTTGTCTTACGATATCAACGCCTACCTTGAAATGATTCAGGTTTCGGATAAGCCCCGAATGACCACAACCTTCTTTGTTCAGCTAGATAATAACAGATTGCACCGGGTGATTCAAGATACACTTTCCATTTCAGATATATTTATTTAAGATACACTTCCTTTCTATTTGAAACAGGAAGCTCGTAGTGATAAGTAATTCAAAGTTTCTATAAAAATCCGTATGTCAAAGTTTACAATTCCTTCATAAATTTCACAAAACGTTAATTGGAATAATATAATAAAAATGGTAAAATAGTAATGTAGTGATAACAGAAAGGATAAGGGGAAATATATGGGTAAGGTATGCGTTTTTTTTGGAACGGGTTATGAAGAAATAGAGGCATTAACAGTGGTAGATTTACTACGGAGAGAAAACATCGAAACAGAGATGGTATCGGTTACCGAACAGAGGAAAGTGACAGGCGCGCATCAGATTACAGTAGAAATGGACCGCATGATAGACGAGATTGACTTTTCCAGGGTGGAGATGATTGTTTTGCCCGGTGGTGGTGCAGGAACGAAACGATTGGAAGCTTGCGTCAATTTGATGAGGCAGGTAGATGCTTTCGTGGAGGCAGGCAAACCGGTAGCAGCAATTTGCGCAGCACCTTCGATTCTGGGACACAGAGGTCATTTAAAAGGAAAAAAAGCCATTGCTTATCCTGGTTTTGAAGACCAGCTGGAGGGAGCAATCGTTACAGAAGTACCGACAATTCGTGATGGTAATATTATTACAGGAAGAGGGATGGGATGTTCAATTCCCTTTGCACTGGAGATTGTCGCATATCTGAAAGATAAAGAAACAAGCGAGAAGCTGGCAGAGAAAATTATTTACAAGAGTCAGAACTAGAAGTGTAAGAAATACAAGAGTAAGAAGTAGAAGTTTATTAAGAAGTTTATTGAGAAGGTTATGCAGGAGGTGTAGTAATTGAATATTTTATTTTTTTTAACACCCAAAAGTGAAGTTGCATATCTGTATGATACAGATTCGCTGCGACAGGCACTGGAGAAAATGGAAAACCACAGATATTCAGCCATTCCGATTATTGGCAAAGAAGACGGGAAATACATAGGTACAGTAACAGAGGGCGATTTGCTATGGGCCTTAAAAGATAAAGAAGATTTATCTATACGCAGAGCAGAAGATATAGGAATTATGGATATTCAGAGAAATCGGGACAATGAGCCGGTGGATGTAGATGTTAATATGGAAGATTTGATTAATAAAGCAATGAATCAAAATTTCGTACCGGTTATAGATGATGACCAACGTTTTATCGGCTTAATTAAGAGAAAAGACATTATTCAGTACTTGAGCACCAAATTGACAGCGAGTCAGTCGCTGGTAGCCAGTCAATCGATGACAACAAGGAAACCGGTCAGAATTGGGAAGTGGGTAGAAAATGTATAATCAGTTAACCCAAAAAGATATTGCTGCCATGGAGGCAGAAATTGAGGAAAGAAAACTGGTAGTCAGACTCAAGCTTTTGGAGTCGGTCAAAGAAGCTCGTGCACAGGGCGATTTAAGCGAAAATTTTGAATATTATGCAGCGAAAAAGGAAAAGAATAAAAATGAAAGCCGCATTCGTTTTTTAGAGCGAATGATCAAAACAGCAGTCGTTATTTCGGATGAATCCGGCATGGATGAAGTGGGTATGAACAATACAATCCAAGTGGAATTTGAAGAAGATGGTTCAACCGAAACCTATCAAATCGTGACTACCATGCGGGGCAATTCATTAGAAGGTCTGATTAGCGTGGAATCGCCAATTGGCCAAGCACTGATGGGGCATAAGGTTGGAGACCGCGTGTATGTACAGGTGAACGACAATTATGGATATTATTTAATTATTAAGTCAATTGAAAAATCAGAAGATGCAAGTCAAGCAAAAATAAGAAGTTTTTAAAATAAGAGGCTGGCATAACTTACCATCATATTTTTACGAACACCGTTAATACTATGAACAGGATAAGTAATCGGACAATGCTTTGAAATGAGCGTACTTAGTTAATGAGTACTTCAGGATAAGCATGACGAACGCTTATTCTGAAGTATAAAAAATTGACGGAGGTGAATAAGATGGCAAGCAGCAAATCTAATAGAGTAGAAGTTCCTGAAGCTAAAGCAGCTATGGATCGTTTCAAAACAGAAGTTGCTTCTGAACTTGGTGTTAACTTAAAAGAAGGTTACAATGGCGATTTAACATCCAAAGAAGCTGGATCTATCGGTGGTGAAATGGTTCGTAGAATGATCAGGAAGCAAGAAGAAATGATGAAATAACGTAATCATAAAAGGTGGCCCGTCTGCAATTTGCAGGCGGGTCATTTCATGAATATGACTATTTATTTGACGTTTCAGAGCAAATATTTATCTATTTATACAATTGCAAAAAGAAAATTTATTAGTATTATTACTTGCTACAGCAGTTATGATGACTGCATGCGGAGGAAAATAAAACGTAAGTGAGGAGCCTGCTGAATAGGCAGTTGAAGAAGTAGTTGAAGAAACAGAAGAAGTTGAAGAAGAAGTAGCTGAAGAAGTTGAAGATGAAGCAACTGAAGAACCTGCTGAAGAAGCAAGCTCAGATTATACAAAGGGTACTTCTACTGAAACAAGTTATGAAAGTGAATGGATTGGTATTCGCTTTACAGCACCTGAAGGCGCTACAATGATGACAGAAGAAGAACTGAATGAAATGATGGGTATCAGTCAGGATATGCTTTCAGAAGACTTTAATGATTTACAGTTAAAGATTGCTGAGATGAATACTGTTCAGGAAATGATGTGTACAGCAGCAGATGGTATTCCTAATGTAACAATCGCAGCTGAAAAAATTCAGAGTAATATGACACTTGAAGAGTATATGGAAATGTTGAAGAGTACTCTCGAGCAGGTTACCAGCATGGCTTATACAGTTGAATTAACAGACGAAGTTGTTACCATTGGTGGTAAGGATTTCACTAAGTTATCAGCTGTTGCTGAAGTAGATGGCGCAACTTTGAATCAGGATTTCTTCGCAATGATTCAGGGCGACCGTGCAGTTTCAATTACACTTACCTATGCAGAAGGTTTTGAAGATGCTGCAGATGAAATGCTGAATTCTTTTGAAGCATACTAAATCATATTAATCAAAGGATTGACATTTTAATAAATACATGTATACTTAAATACATAAGCAAAGACGCTTTGAGATTGATTCTCAAAGTGTCTTTTTGTAAGAAAACAAATGATTGAGGAGGGTTAGAAATGGAGCAGTTTGTACAAACAGTCACAAGTATAAATGACAGCATCAATACCTTTGTCTGGGTGAAAATTGGTTTGGTACTGTTAATTGGTACAGGTGTATTAATGACTGTACTACTGAAATTCTTCCAGGTTACTCATTTCGGACACTGGTGGAAAAAAACAGTTGGTGGGGTTCTTAAAAAAGAAAAAGGTGTTAAACATAACAAGGACGAGGGCTCTGTATCACAGTTTCAAGCGCTTTGTACTGCCTTAGCAGCTACGATAGGAACAGGAAATATTGCCGGTGTGGCAGCAGCTATTTTTATTGGTGGACCGGGTGCAGTATTTTGGATGTGGATTGCCGCTTTTTTTGGAATGATTACAAACTTTTCCGAAAATGTATTGGGTATTTATTATCGTAGAAGAAATGAAGCCGGTGAATGGTCTGGCGGACCTATGTATTACATACGTGACGGACTTGGTAAACTGACCGGTTATGAAGGATTAAGTAAAATATTAGCTGTATTGTTTTCAATTTTTGCGGTTCTCGCATCTTTCGGTATCGGAAACATGGGTCAGGTTAATAAGATTACCATGAATATTGAATCAGCATTCTTTTCGGGATTACCGAAGGCTTACATATTTGGCGAAGCAGCAGGTATTACTTGGACAGCATTGATTATTGGTTTGGTATTAATGGTAGCAGCCGGAATTATCATTCTTGGTGGTTTGCAACGAATTGTTGCAGTAGCGGAAAAGGTAGTTCCCTTTATGGCAGTCGTTTATATTATTGGTGCATTGATTATTTTTATATGCCACATCGGAATCGTAGGCGCAGTATTTGCATCTATTTTTAGATTTGCATTCGGCGTTAAAGCAGTTGGCGGTGCGGCGGCAGGTATTGCAATCAAGACAGTGATTACACAGGGTTGTAAAAGAGGTGTGTTCTCCAATGAAGCTGGTCTTGGTTCCTCTGTAATGGTACATTCCAACTCAAATGTAAGAGAACCTGTAAAGCAGGGACTTTGGGGTATCTTTGAAGTGTTTGCTGATACTTTCGTAGTATGTACGATGACTGCAGTGGTTGTTCTGTCTTCCGGATATATTGATTTAAATACAGGCTTAGCAGTAGAAGGAATCAGTGATGCAACCGTAGTAGCAAGAGCTTTTGGGGATATTTTTGGAAAAGGCGGAGAGATTTTTGTTGCTTTGGCAATTCTGCTTTTTGCTTTCACCACAGTACTGGGCTGGTCTCATTATGGAACCAAAGCTTTTGAGTACTTATTTGGTACCAAATCCACTAAGCTATATAAGATTGTCTTTGTCTTGATGATTGTGTCAGGAAGCTTGATGACATCCAGCATTGCATGGGATATTTCAGATACTTTTAACGGAATGATGATGATACCCAACTTGATTGGTGTCGTTGCATTATCACCGGTAGTGGTTATGATTACCCGTAATTATGTAGCACGTAAAATTAATGGAGAAGATGTTGAACCGATTTTATCTGCTTTGCCTGATATTCAAGAAGAACAAGCGAAGGCTGTGAAGCAGGGCGAAGAATAAGATAGAGATAGATGCAATTGCGAATAGAAGAAGAGACTGCGTATAAGTTGCTAGTTTAATAGAAATAAAAAGACCTCGGTATAGCGCCGAGGTCTTTTTTGAAATTTTTTGGGATAAGCACCGAGTGACTAATCTTGTAAATCTACTCTGTTTTTAAGTAATTCTTTAGTGGCAACCAAATCAGGTAAGCAATCAAGCTTCCTAATAAAGCAGTCACCAGCTGGGTAACAGAAAAGGTTATCTTTGCATTTGCAAGCACTGTAGAGAGTGCTTTGGGATTTTCTAATTTAGTAGCTATGTTATCCCCTAAAAGCGGTAAAATCACGAACACTACGAGTAGCCCAAGAAAAGCTGATTTGACGATAGAACCTGTAATCATTCCAATAGGAAGCTTCCACTTGTAGCTTTTTTTGTTTTGGAAATACCATATGAACATAGCTAAAATAACATTGCTCACCATAATGACCGGAAACATGAGTGGTATGGCTGCCATAATCGGAGAACCGGTGAAGAAAAAGGCAGTAATGGGAGCCACGATACTGAGCAGAACTCCGCTCCATAAACCGACAGCTAAAACTGCGATAATAATCGTAGCATTGACAATTGGTCCGGTGATATAAGGTGATAGGTTCTTAAAATACTGGCTGATAATGCAGATAGCCAATAACAAGGCTGTTTGTACCAGCTGTTTAGTAGTAAATGAATTTTTCATACGAACACCTCTTTCCGTGTCGGAAATATTTGTTTGTCCGGCAGATAAATTCAGTATAAAACTATTGTTATTTTATGTCAAAGAATAATCCGGCTTTTTTAAGGGCAGGTCGAAGTGCCATATATGCAATGACAGAAACAATGGTTGAGGTCACTGCATTAATTGAGGTGGATAACACGTTCCAGGCAAGTGTCAATTCAGCTGCAGGCTTGCCAAGAATCACTAATTTATAGAAATAACCAACTAAGGGGTCAAAGATAACATTGAACAGCAAACCACCCATTGCTGCCATAGTAGCCCACTTGGCAATTCTCTTTTTGTCTCTTTGGGAAGATATTTTTCCAAGTCTATGTGCAATTAATCCGGTAATCAGTCCAATGCAAAGCTTTAGGACAAAGGTTTTTGGCGCATATATAATATAAATAGGATCCAACAAATCACCGATGGTCATACCAATAGCACCACCCAAACCTCCGTAGAAACCGCCTAGAAGCAGAGCCCCCAAAACACAAACGGCATTTCCTAAGTGAATGGAAGTTGCATCGCCACCGGGAAGTGGAATTTTAATTTGCAAAAAGGTGAAGACTACATAGGATAACGCAGCCATGAGGCCGGTCAAAGCAATTTTTTGAGCAGTTTTATTTTTCATAATAATATCCTCCATTAAATATGTTATAATGTGTTATACATTATTTCTGTACATGTGTGAATCATATGATTTACTTTATTATAGACATATGTGGTACTATTGAAAGTGCCAAAATAAAACTTTTAGACCATGCCAGTTTGCGGGTCGATATTTAGAAATAATAAGATTCATTTCAGTAACGAGGTGTAGAATGTTCGGCTCAAAAGGAATCAGTGGCAGCACCATCAAAATAATAGCGATGATTTCTATGTTGGTAGATCACACAGCGATTGTCTTTGTTAAAGGGAATCCGGAGTTATATACAATGATGCGCCAATGGATCGGAAGAATGGCTTTTCCAATATTCTGCTACCTATTAGTAGAAGGTTTCCTACATACGGGAAATCGATTCAAGTATGCAGGCAGGCTTTTTTTATTTGCTCTCATTTCTGAAATCCCAATGGACATGGCACTGTATGGAGGCTTCCCCGATTGGAAGCATCAAAACGTATTATTCACTCTTTTGCTGGGTTTATTAATGCTGTGGGGCATGGAGCTGGCGCAGAAGAAGCTGAAGAACGTGTGGATGCAATGGCTGGCTCAAGGGATTTTATTTGCGGCTGTGGCGTTACTTGCACAGGTTACCTACTGCAGCTATCAATGGAAGGGAATTTTTGCAATAGCTTCATTATATTTGTTCCGAAAAATCAAGTCCGAGCAGATTATTGCGGGCTGTGTCGCCTTTTGCTGGGAACCCACAGCTTTATTAGCATTTGTGCCGATTGCACTTTATAATGGGAAAAGAGGATTGAAACTAAAATATATTTTCTATTTATTTTATCCTGCCCATTTAGTAATGCTGTATTTATTAGCATTACTGTTCCAATGATTACGCAGATAAAATATTTCTAAAGAATCTGTTATTTTCCTTAACAATCCGTATTTTAGTTGAACTGTAAGGGCAAAATGTCTATAATTATTGAGTATTATTCAGCAATTATGAATGAGTAATCATTATATAGCAAGCATTAGCGAGCATAAGAAAGAAGGCATGTTAGTTTTATGAAACGATATTGGAAGTATATAAAACCTTATTTATCGGCATTTATTATTGGGCCGTTACTGATGATTATTGAGGTAGTCGGTGAAGTGGTATTGCCCAAGTTAATGGCCAACATTATCAACATTGGAGCTATGAATAAAGATGTACCTTATATTATTACTATGGGAATTGCCATGATTTTTACAGCTCTCTTAATGATGATAGGCGGGATTGGTGGCGCTTACTTTGCAGCCAAAGCCGCAATTAGCTTTTCATCTGATTTAAGAAGCGATGTGTTTGCAAAGGTGCAGAAATTCTCTTTTGCGGATTTAGATCAATACAGTACCGGTTCACTGGTAACCAGACTGACCAACGATATTACGCAAGTACAAAATTTAATTAACATGGCACTACGAATGATGCTGCGGGCACCCGGTATGTTAATTGGTGCTTTAATTATGGTATTTATGATGAATGCACAGCTGGCCATTGTGGTACTGGTCGTTATTCCGATTTTGGTAGCATTGATTGCCTTGATTATTAAGCTGGCTTTTCCCAGATTTGAAATCATGCAGAAAAAGTTAGATGCATTGAATTCCAATATTCAGGAAGTATTAACAAATGTGAGAGTAATCAAGTCTTTCGTGAGAGGCTCCTATGAAGAGGAACGATTTGCCAAGTCCAATGAGGAACTCAAGCAATCCAGTTTAAATGCTTTTAAAATCGTGATTTTTAATATGCCAATTATGATGTTTTTGATGAATGCCACTACATTGGCAGTGGTCTGGTTTGGCGGCAGGCAGATATTGGCGGGCAGTATGCCGGTGGGTGATTTGACAGCCTTCACCACTTATATCGTTCAAATTTTAATGTCTTTAATGATGTTGGCGTTTATCCTGTTGCATAGTTCCAGAGCAATTGCGTCCCTGCGCAGAATTACGGAAGTATTGGATACACAGGTAACACTGACAGATGAGGGCTGTAAACAGCCTGAAAAGACAGTTGACAGCGGCAAAATAGAATTCAGAGATGTTTCTTTCCGTTATTATAAAGACAATAAAGAACCAGTGTTATCGCATATTAATTTCCAGATTGAGAGCGGTCAGACACTTGGTATTATTGGCTCGACCGGCAGTGGCAAGACTTCACTGGTGCAGATGATTCCCAGACTTTATGATGCAG
>CAZNAP010000017.1:27791-38171 GCA_964571145.1 uncultured Lachnospiraceae bacterium
ACCGGCAGTGGCAAGACTTCACTGGTGCAGATGATTCCCAGACTTTATGATGCAGATGAAGGTGAAGTTCTGGTAGACGGTGTGAATGTAAAGGATTATTCGCTGAAACATTTACGTGAAGGCGTAGGAATGGTTTTGCAGAAAAACGTATTGTTCTCCGGCTCTATACGCGAAAACTTGCTATGGGGCGATGAAGATGCCAGTCAGGAAGAAATACAGCAAGCGGCAGCAGCGGCGGAAGCAGATTCTTTTATCAACGGGTTTACGCAGGGTTATGATGAAGAACTGGGTCAGGGTGGCGTGAATGTGTCCGGCGGACAGAAGCAAAGACTGTGTATTGCCCGGGCATTACTAAAGAAGCCTAAAATTTTGATTTTAGATGATTCGACCAGTGCGGTGGATACAGCGACTGAAGCGAAAATTCGAGAGAGCTTTAGCGGCACCTTAAAAGATACAACAAAAATTATTATTGCACAGAGAATTACATCTGTTATTGAAGCCGACCGCATTTTGGTTTTGGATGATGGTGAAATTGCAGGTGCAGGTTCTCACGACGAACTGCTGGCTCATTGTGAGGCTTACCAGGAAATCTATTATTCACAGATGGATAAGGAGGTAAGTGCATCATGAGACAGGAAAAATTAGATTATTTACAGAAAAAGTATGAAAGTCGCTTAAATCCTGCCAAAGCAGATGAACATGCTACGATAACCTCTGGCAAAGGAGGCCGTCCCGGTATGATGAAGGGACCAGGCCCCGGAGGTCGCAGAGGAATGGGCGGTATGTCGGGAGGCAAGCCTAAGAATACAAAACAGACAATCAACAGATTATTTTCTTATATATCGCATGAAAAGTGGAAACTATTCATCGTGGTTATTTGCGTTATCGGTGGCACAATTGCCAACTTGGCAGGTTCCTATATGCTACGTCCCATTATTAATGGATTGACTTCTGAAAACGGGACAGCCGCTGCATTGTTACGTGGAATTATAATTATGGCAGGTATTTACTTGGCAGGGGTAGTTGCTCAGTATTTACAGCAGAGGATTATGATTACGGTATCTCAGAATGCCATACAAAAGTTACGAAATGATTTATTTCATAAGATGCAAAAGTTGCCGGTACGTTATTACGACACCAATAACCATGGGGATGTCATGAGCCGCTTTACCAATGATGTTGATACCATTGGGGAAATGCTCAACAATACAGTGGTTCAGTTGATTTCAGGTACCATTAACATTATAGGTACGTTTGCTTTAATGATTTATACCAATGTGTGGCTGACTATTATTACTATTGTGATGATGCCGATTATGCTTAAGGCTGTGCAATTAGTAGGTTCCAAGAGCCGGAAATATTACAAGGCACAGCAGGCAGCAATCGGAACGATTAATGGCTATATAGAAGAGACTGTTACAGGACAGAAGGTTGTTAAAGTATTCTGCCATGAGGAGGAAGCAGCTGAAGAGTTTGAATATTTGAATCAGGATTTACGCGGAAAACAAATCAAGGCGCAATTCTTTGGCGGTATTATGGGACCTATTATGGGCAATTTGAGTCAGGTGAGCTATTCCCTAACCGCATGTATAGGAGGAATCCTCTGCGTACTGCGTGGATTTGATATTGGTGGTTTGACAGTATTTGTGAATTATTCCAGACAGTTTTCGCGTCCTATTAATGAAGTGGCCATGCAGGTCAATACAATCTTTTCCGCACTGGCAGGCGCAGAACGTGTCTTTTCCGTAATGGACGAAGAACCGGAACCGGAAGACAGTCCGGAAGCAATTCGTATTCAGACTGATGAAAATGGCAAGAGCGTTTATGTGATACCCAAAGACGGCCAAAATTCCTATAAAGAAGTGAAGGGTGCTGTAACGCTCACGGATGTTACCTTTGGGTATAATCCGGACAAAACGATTCTGAAAAATGTTTCTTTATATGCGAAACCGGGACAGAAAATCGCCTTTGTAGGCTCTACCGGTGCAGGCAAAACGACGATTACAAACTTAATTAATCGTTTTTATGATATTGATGCAGGAACGATTACCATTGATGATATTCCGGTTAATGAAATTGCAAGAGATTCCTTGCGTCAGAATATTGCCATGGTATTACAGGATACTCATTTGTTTACGGGAACGGTTCGCGAGAATATCCGTTACGGCAGACTGGATGCGACAGATGAAGAAGTGGAGCAGGCAGCCAGAACAGCCAGTGCACATTCCTTTATTATCCGTTTGGAGCATGGTTATGATACCATGTTGGAAGGCGATGGAGCCAACCTCAGTCAGGGTCAGAGACAGCTGATTAATATTGCAAGAGCAGCGATTTCCAAGGCGCCTATTCTCATTTTGGACGAAGCAACCAGTTCGGTAGATACGAGAACTGAAAAGCATATTGAAAAAGGTATGGATCGTATTATGGCAGAAAGAACCACGTTGGTTATTGCGCACAGACTCTCTACCGTGCGAAATGCCAATGCGATTATGGTATTGGAAAACGGCGAAATTATCGAGCGTGGCGATCATGATGATTTACTGGCACAAAAGGGTCGTTATTATGAACTTTATACAGGATTAAGCGAATTGGATTAAGGAAGGCGCACAAATGACTTTAACACAGCTACGATATGTAATTGCAATTGCAGATACGCATTCCATGAATGAAGCCGCCAGAAGCCTTTTTATCGCCCAGCCCAGTCTTTCGCAGGCAGTGCGCGAATTGGAAGATGAAATTGGTATTACCATATTTAATCGTAGCAATCGCGGAGTCAGTATTACGCCTGATGGAGAAGAATTTCTTGGCTATGCCAGGC
The DNA here is from genome assembly GCA_964571145.1 of uncultured Lachnospiraceae bacterium. Classification (GTDB taxonomy): domain Bacteria; phylum Bacillota; class Clostridia; order Lachnospirales; family Lachnospiraceae; genus Suilimivivens. The sequence goes on from CAZNAP010000017.1 coordinate 30,610, forward strand.
AAGTTGTGGAGCAGTATCGCTTGGTGGAGGAACGTTATATTTCTAAGAAGAACAGCAAGCAACGCTTTTCCGTTTCCATGCAGCATTATTCCTTTGCGGTCAAGGCCTTCGTGGAAATGGTCAAGCAATTTGGTATGGATGAGTACGAATTTGCCATTCATGAAACGAAGACTCACGAAGTGATAGCAGATGTTAAGAATTTCCGAAGTGAAATCGGAATTCTTTATATGAATGACTTTAATCAAGCGGTTTTTAGCAAGCTTTTTCGGGAATCAGAACTGGAATTTACAGAATTGTTTCAGTGCGGTATCTATGTATATTTATGGAAAAGGCATCCTCTTGCCGGCAAGCAGGAAATTGCGCTGGAGGAATTAGAGGAATACCCTTGTTTATCTTTTGAGCAGGGAGAGAATAATTCCTTTTATTTCGCCGAAGAGGTGCTCAGCACTTATGCATACAAACAGTTGATTAAGGCTAATGACAGAGCCACACTCCTAAATTTAATGGTTGGACTGAACGGTTTCACGTTATGTTCCGGCATTATCTGCGAGGATTTGAATGGTTCTGATTACTGTGCTGTGAAGCTGAAGTCAGAGGAAAAGATGACAATCGGCTACTTAAAGCGTAAGGGTATGGCAATCAGTCCACTAGGCCAGAAGTATCTGGAAGAGATTGAAAAATTCAGGGAAAGTGTTTTGTAATGATGAAACTATAAGCACCGAGCGACTAGTCAAAAGAAAAGGGAGGATTTACAATGGCAAAATACAAATGTAGTGTTTGTGGATATGTGTTTGATGAAGAAAAAGAGGGAAAACGATTTGAGGAGTTAGAACAGTGCCCGGTTTGCAAGCAGCCGGTTGATCAGTTTATCAAAATAGAAGAAATGATTGAGCCGGAAGAATTAGCCGGGGATGATGTAGAAGAAAACGATGATAGCGAAAATAGCATAGAAATCGATGATACGAAAACACAGATGGACTTAACATATGACAGTCATTATGTACGTCAAGACGAGAGTTGTCGTTATATGAAAGAAATTCATGAAATGGCAGTCACAGGCCAAAGTTTACATGCTGCTATGGGAACCCAGATGCCCATGCCCGGTTGGGATGATATTTTGCTGTTGGGGGCACAGCTGAATCCGGCACCCTTAAATGATGGTGAAGCTGTGAGCATTATGACAGTGATTGGGAAACATGCGAAGAAACCTATGATTCTAAAAGGACCTGTTTATATTTCTCATATGTCTTTTGGTGCACTTTCTAAGGAAATAAAGACGGCACTATCTATGGGAAGTGCCATGGTAGGAACTGCTATGTGCAGCGGCGAGGGCGGAATTTTGCCGGAAGAAAGAGAAGCGGCCTATAAGTACATATTTGAATATGTTCCCAATAAATACAGTGTTACAGATGAAAATTTAAGGGCAGCAGACGCCATAGAAATAAAGATTGGACAAGGAACGAAACCCGGAATGGGCGGTCATTTACCCGGTGAGAAAGTAACACCTGAAATAGCTGCTTTAAGGGGTAAAAAAGTTGGTGAGGATGTACAGAGTCCCAGTAAGTTTCCAGAACTGGAAACCAAAGAGGACTTAAAAGAAATGGTGGATATGCTGCGAAGCAAATCGGACGGCAGACCCATTGGAATCAAGATTGCAGCAGGCAGAATTGAACGGGATTTAGAATACTGCGTATTTGCACAGCCGGACTTTATAACCATTGACGGACGTGGTGGAGCAACCGGCTCCAGTCCCTTCTTCCTTAGAGAAGCGACTAGCGTTCCGATATTTATGCTTTGCATAGGGCAAGAAAGTATTTGGATAGTATTCATTCAGATATTTCATTGGTTATTACCGGTGGACTGCGGGTTTCAGCAGATTTCGCTAAAGCCATTGCTATGGGCGCGGATGCGGTTGCAATTGCTTCCGCAGCATTAATTGCAGCAGCCTGCTAGCAGTATCGAATCTGTGGTTCGGGTAATTGTCCGGTAGGCATTGCTACACAGAATCCGGAACTGCGTGAACGATTAAAGGTAGATGCAGCAGCACTGCGTGTAGTAAACTTCCTTAATACCTCGTTTAAGGAATTGGAGACCTTTGCACGGATTACCGGACACAAGGATTTACATGATTTATCTGTAGAGGATATGGTGACCATTAATCGGGAAATCTCGGAATTTACCAATATCAGACATGCATAAGCACAAGGCGGCCTAATGGGATAGCTACATAACAATGCAGCAAAGTGGGAGTTAATAATGATAGAAGTCAGAAATGTAACGAAATCATATGATGGAATCAAGGCAGTGGATGATGTCAGTGTCACAATAAAAGAGAATACCGTATTTGGGCTCATTGGAACGAATGGGGCAGGGAAAAGTACGATTTTGCGTATGATGGCTGGTATTTTAGAACCCGAAAAGGGCGAAATTGCCATAGACGGATGCCCGGTATTTGATAATATGGAAGCTAAGAAAAAACTGTATTTCATTGCAGATGAGCCATATTTCTTTGCTAATAGTAATGCAATTGATATCCAAAAATATTTGTGCAGTATTTTTCCTGAGTTTACAGTGGAGGATTACTATAATTATCTTGTAAATTTTGGGTTGGATAAGAAAAGAAAGATTGATACATATTCTAAAGGGATGACCAAGCAATTGGCTTTAATTTGTGGTATTTGCAGCGGCACTAAGTATTTGCTGTGTGATGAAACATTTGACGGTCTGGATCCGGTTATGCGTCAAGGTGTTAAAAGTATTTTCGCCAGTGAAATGGAACGGCGAGGGATGACACCCATTATTGCATCACATAATCTGCGAGAGCTGGAGGACATCTGCGATCATGTAGGGTTACTGCATAAAGGCGGCGTTCTTTTATCCAGAGATTTAGAGGATATGAAATGCAATATCCAGAAGGTACAGTGTGTTTTCAAAACCATAGAGGATGAAGCCAAGGTAATCTCGGCTCTGGATATTATGAAAAACGAAAAAAGAGGTTCTTTGAATATCATGACAGTCAGAGGGAATAAAGCAGAGATATTGGCAATTTTTGCCACTGTGAATACAGTCTTTTTCGAAGCCCTGCCTCTTTCTCTTGAAGAGATATTTATCAGTGAAACGGAGGTGGTTGGCTATGACATTAAAAAACTCATTTTGGGTTAGCCTCAAGGAGAACAATAAGCGCCGCATCTGGGTGTGGATTTTATCGGTATTATCATTTGTTCTGGCATATCCGGCTTATACAGCACTTCGTGCCAGCAGAGTTCTCATGCGTTTTGATGGGTACGTAGAAGATTTTGGACTGGAATCAGCCGGTCAAATGATTCATGAGCAATTACTGAAAGCAATGCAAAACACATTAGGATTTGGTGAATTTACAGTCATATTCGCTGTTATAATCGCTGTAATCAGTGCTATTCAAGGCTTTTCCTATTTGTACAGCAAGAAGAAAATTGATTTTTATCATGGCTTACCAATTAAGAGGAAAAGACGTTTTCTCATCATTTGGTTAAACGGAATTTTACTATTTGTAATTCCATATGTGGTGGGCTTGCTGATTAGTATGATTGTCGCCACAACAAATGGAGGAATGAATGCATTAATATTCAAAGAGGCGATAATCGCTTTTGGGGTGATTTTGTTATTTTATCTGAGTGTCTACCAACTTGCGATTTTTGCAGTGATGCTAACCGGCAATGTGGTTATTACGTGCTTGGGATTTGGGGTGTTTTGCCTTTATGAGTGGTTGACCAGAGAAATAATTTATTCATTCATGGAGAAGTTTTTCCGTTATTACTCTTATAATAGTGCAAATCTAACTCCTTTAATTTCTCCAATCAGTATGTATTTCAAATTTGTGAATGAATATCAAACAGGGGGAACTATTAGATTTGGCTATTTGGCTGGGTTGTTTCTATTTACACTAATAACCGGTGTTATGTCATATGTTTGCTATAAGAAACGGCCAGCAGAAGCCGCAGGCAAAGCAATGGTCTTCGCCATAACAAAGCCCTTGGTGAAGATACCGTTAACGGTACTGCTTGCTTTGACGGCAGGAATTCTCATCATGGAACTGATAGGCTTCGAGCCGGCAGTGTCCACGATTGGTATGGGGTATATTATATTTGCCATGGTAGTGGCAGTAATTTTGGGAAGTTGTTTTATGCAGGTTATTTATGATGCGGATATTAAAGCTGCCTTACATAAGAAGAGACATATCGTCATTAGTGGAATTCTGACGGCGTTGATTTTTATGATGTTCAGGTACGATTTATTGGGATATGATGCTTATATTCCCAATCCGGAGCAAGTAGAGAGCGCAGCATTTATCCCTAATAATTATGAAATTCCGGCAGGTTATGGGAATTCTTACTTTGATGAAAAAGGGAATTATTTGTCAGAATATGAGTATGCTAAGAAGTATATGTTTATCAAGGATACAAACAGTGTCTGTGAGTTGGTCAAAATATCTATGGAAAATAGTGGTGACATAGACGAAAACAAGATTTACAGTATGGAGAATCATCAGTGGTCTATGGCGTCCTTGATTTATCGATTAAAGGATGGAAGAGAAGTGAGCCGTCGTATTTGGGTAGATACCAAGGACCCGGCTACAATACAGTTGCTGGATCAAATTATCGGTTCGGAAGAATTTCAAGCCGGTGCATTTGTTGGGGTATCAAATCTGTTGAGTGAGCTGTTGGCTGATAGCGGAACCTATACAGTACAGGCATCTTATGGCAATACCATTTATACCAATAAGATGAATAAAGATGATGTGACAGAGCTACTGGAAGCCTATAAAAAAGATATGGCGAATACGAATTTTTCCCTGATGAGCAGTTGTGTGCCGACCGGTTCGGTCAGGCTGGAATTTAGAGCAAAAACGATTGGAACAAGCTACAGTTACAATTCCAGATCCAGCGGATTTAACATTTATCCTTTCTTTGAAAACAGCATCGCTTGCTTAAAGGAAAATGGATATTATATTGAAAATCAGTTAAATCCTGAAGATGTAGACCGGATTCAAGTGGTTAACTACAATTACGAACTGAGTGAGCAATTACAAGAGGAGCAGAAATCAGCAGTAGGTGCTGCTACAATTGGTACAGATACAGAGATGGTTGGCGATTGGGAAATGGCAGAGAAGTATGGTTATGAGCTTGATGCAAGAGTCTTTGCCAATTATACAGATGCAGAAGATATTGCGGAAATAGCAGCATGCATTTATTCTTCTGAGTGTTTATATGAAGATTGGGATCATGGAACGGCGAAAAATCAGGAGTATGAAGTAATTGTTTATTTTAAGGCAGACAGTAGAATCTCCAAAGAATATGGGATGAATGCCTATTATGGCTTCGTCGGTGATCAGATACCGGCGTTTGTTCAGGAAGACACCACGTACCAGCAATAGTGACTGAGTGACCAAGCACTGATCGATGAAGTGGCGAGCGATGAAGTGGCGAGGGAGAGATATGTGACTGAGTTAGAAACAGAGTTATATTTCTGAGTAAGGGAGTGCAGACTATGAGAGTTTCAAAAGAACATAACAGTATTATCATCAGTGAGGGAATCAGCAGAGTCGTGATTGAACCATGGGGAGAAAACGCCGCCAGAGTCAGAATGACTTGTGAAGCCAAGATGGATGAGCATGACTGGGCTTTGACTGAAAAAGTCAGTGAAGGTGCTTCTGAGATTCAAATCGAGGAAATTGATATTACCGATCCTTGGTATAAAGGAGCGGAATGGAGCAAGTATCACATGACCGGGTATGTATATACCCTGGTAAATGGAAAACTGACTGTGAAAGTCAACCATGAGGGTTGGATTAGTTACTATAATCAAAAGGGCGAATTACTGACAGAAGAGTATTGGAGAAATCGGAATCGTCTGAATCGATATGCAGTACCTATTGGTGTTGCAGGACGAGAAATGAAGCCGATTGCGGGAAGCAGCGATTATAGCCTGACAGCCAGATTTGAGGCATTTGATGATGAAAAAATTTATGGAATGGGACAATATCAGGAGAAAAATCTGGACAAAAAAGGTGCTGTTCTTGAGCTGGCACACAGAAACAGCCAAGCCAGTGTGCCATTTATGGTTTCCAGCAGGGGATATGGTCTTTTCTGGAATAATCCTGCCGTTGGTACAGTAACCTTCGGCGCAAATAAAACAGAATGGACGGCAAAATCTACCAAGAAGATGGATTATTGGATTACAGCAGGTGACACACCGGCTGAGCTTTTGAAGCAATATACAGCGGTAACGGGAAGAACTCCAATGATGCCGGAATTCGGTATGGGTTATTGGCAGTGTAAGCTTCGCTATAGAACGCAGGAAGAACTGTTGGCCGTGGCAAGAGAACACAAGCGGAGAGGGCTGCCTATGGATGCCATTGTAGTGGATTTTTTCCATTGGACATTGCAAGGCGATTTCAAATTCGAACCCAGAGACTGGCCAGATCCGGAGGCTATGGTTCGAGAATTAAAGGACTTGGGCATTGAAACAGTGGTTTCTGTATGGCCGACAATAGATGAACGCAGTGAGAATTTTGCTGAAATGGCGGAAAAGGGTTATTTGGTTCATAATGACCGAGGAAACAGTAACCATATGACATGGATGGGAAATACAGTGTTTTATGATGCGACACATCCCGGTGCTCGGCAATTTGTCTGGGAAAAATGTAAAAAGAACTATTATGACAAGGGAATTCGCATTTTTTGGCTGGATGAAGCGGAACCGGAATATGGTTCTTATGAATTTGATAATTATCGTTATTATGAAGGCCCGGCATTACAATGTACGAATATGTATCCGGCAATGTATGCAAAAGGCTTCTATGACGGGCTGAAAGGCGAAGGGGAAAGAGAAATTATGTCTTTGGTACGTTGTGCCTGGGCAGGAAGTCAGAAGTATGGTGTGTTGACTTGGTCGGGCGATATTTCCTCTACCTTCCGTGCTATGCGGGAACAGTTACAGGCAGGACTGAATATGGGCATGGCAGGTATACCCTGGTGGACTTCTGATATTGGAGGATTCATTGGCGGTGATATAACAGATCCGGGATTTAAGGAACTGTTAGTGCGTTGGTTTGCATGGGGTGCGTTTTGCCCCGTATTCCGTATGCATGGTGAACGTTCGCCGTGGTATGAGAGAGAACAGGAATTCATCGACGGTGTTAGGCAGCTTACCTCGGGCCAGGATAACGAAGTCTGGAGTTTTGGCGAAGATAATTATGAAATATTGAAAAAATATTTGTTTATTCGTGAAAAACTTCGTCCATATATAAGAAAATGCATGGAAGGTTCAAGCCAGACCGGCGAGCCTGTTATGCGTCCCTTATTCTTTGATTTTCCGGAAGATAATGAGTGCTGGAAGGTAGAAGATGCTTATATGTTTGGCACAGAAATTCTGGTGGCTCCGGTAATGGAAGCAGGTGTGAATAGTCGAAGTGTGTACTTGCCAAAGGGATGCCAATGGATTGAGTGCGCCACAGGCAAAATCTATACCGGTGGTCAACAAATCGAAGCATATGCCCCCATAGATATTATCCCGGTATTTAC
>CAZNAP010000018.1:0-38109 GCA_964571145.1 uncultured Lachnospiraceae bacterium
CTTTTTTAAATATACCATATATCTTCGCCCTCAACAATCATTATTGCTCAATATTTTCCCTGACTATATTATATGTTGTGGCATCACAAAGCACTCATCCAATTACTTATTCAAAAAGGAAATTATTGTTAAAATCTCAATTAAATCCCATTCATTCACTGCCCCCTTTAATTTTTAACTCATTCCAAATATCTCTCCACCTATCTCCACGATATCATCAATGAGTATTCTATCTCCATTCATCATAATGAGAATTCTATTATACAAATCTATCTTCTTTACAATCTCAGTAACAGTGACATAGGCTCCTCCAACCTTATTTTCATCCGGTTGAAAATAAGTAACTTCAATTCGCGGCCTTTCCTCCATCTTATCCACAATAATCTGAAGACGTTCTCTCAAAGACTCCATTACCGATTCATCCAACTCCACCCTCGCATCTGTCAATCGAGCAGTCTCCCGGATCGCTGACTCGTATCCGGTCAGGGCAGCAAAGGGTGAAAACTGTGCAGCCCTATCTATGATATCCATGGGTGGATGTGTGGCAGATACATGATGTGGTAAATGAATCATATCCTCATATGTCTGAATCATGCTTTGTGTCCTCCTATTTGTCTATTTCGAAGAACAGCCGTTGCACCCTCTTCTAAATTCATCCCTCTTATAACGGCATTCTTCCCATACTTATGCTTGATCTCCAATAATGCTTTTTGTATCTTCCTCTCTTTGGCAATCTCTGCTTTCCTAGCTTCCCTCTTGATCTGCTCTGCCGTGTAATCCGTAAAGAGATTCATCTGTTCAAAGCAATCCACTTTTTGAGCAGCTGACTCACTGACTACATGGTTTGCGGATATATTAATCCTTCTTATCAAAAGATTCTTATCCACGATCGCTTCGAACAATTCGGTGACGGCATCCATCATTCGCTTCGTAGAAGAAGTGGCTCCGTCCAGATTCTTTGTTCCGTGTACTGACTTGGGCACTGTGCGGCCATAGTGATCCATTGTAATCGGTCCACGGTATAACCTTTTTCTATCAGGATCTGTCAGGCTATCAATGTCAAATCCGATGGTTAAAACAATCTGATCCGTCACCAATCCTCTATCCACCAAATCCAAGGATAGCAGATCTGCCATTTCCCGAGTCACCAATCTTGCCTTGTTATAATCATAGGCACATTGTAATACTTGGCCAGAGCCTACACAGTTGGTGCTTGGTTTATAGACTTTCACATCCGATATGCTGCAAGGCTCCCATCCCCATGCATGATCAATCAATAACTCCGCATTAATTCCAAACATTTTGTAAAGTAAATCTTCATTATAATAGTCTCTTGGTTTTCCAAGAGAACATCTTGCTACATCCCCCATGGTAAACAAGCCTTGCTCTTCCAGTTTTTTAGCATATCCCCGGCCAATTCTCCAAAAGTCAGTAATTGGACGGTGATTCCACATCAGGCTACGGTAGCTCATCTCATCCAATTCTGCAATCAGCACGCCATTATCATCTTCCTGAATGTGCTTCGCCCGGATATCCATGGCAACCTTACAGAGATATAAATTGGTGCCGATTCCGGCGGCTGCCACGATCCCTGTACTCCTTCGAACATCCAGAATGATTTGAGTCGTGAGCTCACGGGCAGTCATTTTATAGCTATTTAAATAATCGGTCACGTCCATAAATACTTCATCCACGGAATAAACATGGATATCCTCCGGTGCAATATATTTCAAGTAGATATCATAAATTCTGGTGCTGTAATTTATATAAAGAGCCATCCTTGGTGTGGCTGCAATATAGTCTACTGCAAGTTCCGGTGAAGTTTTCAGTTCAAGGTCGTTACAGGACGCTCCCATAAGGGTTCGTCCTGGCGCATTTTGGCGTCTCCGGGCATTTACCTCTCGAACCTTCTGTACCACCTCAAACAGCCTTGCTCTGCCGGGAATTCCGTATGCTTTTAAGGAGGGTGAGACAGCAAGACAGATGGTTTTCTCTGTGCGGCTGACGTCTGCTACCACAAGGTTGGTAGCTAGTGGATCAAGATCTCTTTCGATGCACTCCACAGAAGCATAAAAACTCTTGAAATCAATTGCGACATAGGTTCTGTTTTTCATGGAAATTCTCTGGCTCCTCCTTCATATCATCAATAAAAACATTCGAATATACGTTCTGTTACGAGCCCATTATATCAAGAACGTCTGTTTGTGTAAATAGGTATTAAAGTAATTCCTATAACTTACAAATCTTCAAGTATTTGGGGAAAACAAAATCGGTATTTTCATTATTTTTACATTATCTCGGATATTCTTTTTCTAAACTAATGCTCCTATTTGCTGCCCAGCCTATGATCTGCCTTTACGCCAACAATAAAACGCCCGGTCCCTTCCGGGCATTTTATTCTTACCGTAAACCGGCAGAAATAACCTTTACCTATTCCATTGTCATTTCTGCCAGTTTCTATTCATAACTGATGCTTTGCTCCACACAAATTCCTGAGTGAAACTGTAGCATCAATTTATCGGCAGAGATGACTTTAATGGTTCTTATCAATCTTCTCACAAGGTCATTATCAAGCTCTGGGGCGAGATGACTATTTTTTTGTATGAAATTATCCATATCTTGAAGCCGTTGTTCATAACTTTTTTTCTCCCTTTCCCTTCGCCGTTTCTCCATCTGTTCTTCTTTTAGGGTATTGATTTCTTCTGCTATCTTCTGATAACGTTTATCAAACGCATCGCTATAGGAGCCTACTTTAGCATTCTCTGCAATAAGTTCTACCATCTCATTTTGCTTTTCTTTGATTTTAGCATCGTACTCATCCGGGTCTTGGTTTCTCCCATGACTTCCGAGTACCATTATGACATTTTGTCTGAGAGCCCCTACATAATCTCCCTCATTTCTCGCTATCTTTTGAATCGCTTCCATTACTGCTCTGTTTAACGGGCCTTCTTCTATCGTCTCTGAATTCTCACAGCTATTCACACCATTGTTCAGGCGATTCGTACATCTCCATACGATTTTCTTTTTTCCGTTTCGTGCCCAAGTTACTCTGCGGTATTCATGTCCACATTTCCCGCACAGCAGGATACCTGTTAATGCATAGGCTGAAGAATATTTTCTTTTCATATCTTTCTTTCTTGTTTCCGCCGACTTGCATAACGATGCCCTTCTCATCCGCTCTTCCTGTACTTGATAAAAAAGAGTTTTGGGGATAATAGCTTCATGATTATTCTCCACATAATATTGTGGAACGATTCCTTTATTGATCACCTTTTTCTTAGTCATAAAATCTACGGTATAGGTTTTTTGTAATAAAGCATCTCCCATATATTTTTCATTTTGGAGCATTTTTTCAATCACTGTCGCTTGCCAATTATCATTTCCTGTAACCGTTTTAATACCCTTTTCTTCTAAATAGGATTTGATTTTCCGACTGCTGTTTCCCTCTAAATAAAGTCGGAATATCAGTCTTACGATTTCTGCCTCCTCCGGTACGATGATTAATTCACCTTCTGCATTTTTTGTATATCCCATAAATTTCTTATGGTTAACAAGTACCTTTCCACTTTCAAAACGCCTTACAACGCCCCATCTTGTATTCTCGCTGATATTCCGGCTTTCCTCTTGAGCAAGGCTGCTTAAAATGGTGATCAACATCTCCCCGGTTCCATCTAATGTATTGATTCCTTCTTTTTCAAACACCACCGCAATATTCTTTTCTTTCAATTTCCGTATGGTGATCAAGGAATCTACCGTATTTCTTGCAAATCTGCTGACTGATTTTGTCAAAATCATATCTATTTTTCCATCTAAGGCATCCTGTATCATTGCCTTGAAATCAGCACGTTTCTTGGTATTAGTAGCACTTTTTCCATCATCAGCATAGATCCCTGCGTTTCTCCAATTTTGGTTCTCTTTTATCTTTTTCGTGTAATAATCCAGCTGTGCTTCATAGCTGCCTTCCTGCTCTTCTAACTCTGTACTGACACGGCAATATGCCGCCACTCTAAGTTTCTTTTCCGTCAGTTTGATGCCTCTGTCATATTGAGGCTTGGCAGGGATCACAGATACTTTCTTTTTCACTGCCGTACTTCCCATTATTAACCTCCATGTAAAATTTGTTTGATATCTTCTTCGTAGTCAATCTTTACACTACTTTCATTGTAAAAAATTACTTTTGCAGAATGGTCCTTACATACAATAACCTGCTTAATCAGCTTCCTATATAAGTCCTCGTGAAAATCTCTCACTACATCGATTCCACTCAGAAACTCAAGCATTTCTTCCGTCTTATATTTCTGATCTTCTATCTTGAGCGTACGATATCGCTCCGATGCCCGCTCATATAAAACTTCCATGCTATCACATGTTTGATTATCTTTCTGATTTCCTATGGTGACTTTAAGCTCTCGGTTTTTCTTGTCAGCCGATCCGTCGGTTTCTCCTGCCTGTAAAAAAATCTTTGGATTATGTAGAAGCTGGTTCATCGCTCGAACACAAAGCTCCATAATCTGCTGGTCGGAGATGAATCCTCCACCACATGCAGTTTGCTTATGATACACATAATTTCTACATTTCCATTTTGGAATCCCACGTCTTCTGCTTTTATCTGGTCGTATGCGAATATACGGTTCTCCACATTCCGCACAAGTCAGTACTCCACTAAATAAGTTTTTTTCCTTAACATTGGGTATGTACTTTCCACGTTTTAGTTCCGCGCAGACCTGCTCACGCCTTTTTTGTACCCGTCCAAATAGTTCCTCACTGATAATCTGTGGATAATATTCATTCCCTAAATAATCACGATTTTCTAAAATTTTACCGACAGATACATGACTCCAAGAAACCCTATTCTGCGCATTTTTGATTTCTGACGCCTTCAGTCCGATGGCAATTCGTGTTGCTGATACGCCATCTGCATAGTCCTTGAATATCTGTTCCACGATTTTTCTGCCTTCATCATGAATTGTAATTTTTCCATCGATCATTTTATAGCCGATTGGCATATGCCACTGCATCTATTTCCCCTCCTTCCTTTTCCGTCAGCTTTAATCCATTGTTCAGATAAAAGGTAATTTCATGCTCTCTGGAGATTCTGATTTCCTTTACCATGAGATCAAATAAATCTTCTCTAAATTCCTTCAGTAGGCCATCCTCACTTTTTAAGAGTCCGATTATCTGCTCCGTCTTTACGATTTCCCTGCTCCGTCTCTGTTTTCCTAATAAGACCGCTTTTCTTCTTCTGCATTCTAGAAGTCTGTGTGATAGCTGACTATAATTTTCCATAAAAATGGCAGAGTCCATATATCCTTTCTTCATGATTTGAATCAGGATTCGGCTCTGCTCCGTTAAATTCATAATTTCTCTATCCAGTTGTTCATTTTCCTGCACATCTTTGGTACTGATCGGAAGCTTTTTCATCTCTTCCAAAAGTGGCTCCAACACGGTTCCTGGATTTGTATAAAGTTTATTCCACATGGTGAGGAATGTCGCATGTAGCACTTCTTCCTTGATTGCCTTCGTTTTGCAATAGTCTTTGTTTTTCACATGCCTATAACATGTCCAGATAACCTTTTCATATGGTTTGCCAAGATATATCTTCTGCCTTCGGAAATGGCTTCCACATTCTTCACAGATAATACGACTGGTGAACAAATATCTGTTCTTGTATTTCTCCCCATCCATGTATAAAGTATCAGACCGGTATTTTATGATATCCCTGACTGCTTGAGCTTCTTCTCTTGTAACAATGGGTGGATGATTATCGGTAATTAAATATTGTTCCATTTCCCCATAGTTTACTTTTCTAACAAATGGAATCTTCTTTTCCGTATAGGTTTTCTGCTGTAACAAATCTCCCTCATACGCAGGATTTAGCAAGATTCCTTTTATTACACCGTCATGCCAGTATTCACTACTTCGAATCGTCGGCACTCCTTGTTCATCCAACATTTTGGCAATCAGATAGGTTCCTATTCCATTCAAGTAAAGGGCAAAAATTCTTTTTACCACTTCTGCTTCTTCCGGTTGTATGGTCAGATTACCCTCTTCGTCATTAACATACCCATATGGCGGGGTGGACACGATATACGTTCCATCCTGATACCGCTTAATCGTAGACCATCGATTATTTCCCGAAAAGTCCTCTGATTCCCCTTGTGCGATGGAAGAAAGCACGGTAATCATCAGTTCACTTTTTTCCGTGAGCGTATTGATATTTTCTTTCTCAAAATAAATTCCTATGCCGAGGGCCTTCAGTTTTCGGATTGTCTGAATACTTTCCAATGTGTTTCTGCCAAAACGAGTCACCGACTTTGTAATAATAAGGTCTATGATTCCGTCTTCACAATCCTGTATCATATTCTGGAACTCATCTCTGCCTTTTACCTTAGTTCCCGTAGTCCCCTCATCTGCATAGATACCAGCAAATTCCCATAAAGGATTTTCTTGTATCATGCGGGTATAATATTCTACCTGCGCTAAATAGGATTCTGTTTGTGCCTTACTTCCCGTACTGACACGGACATAAGCACATACTCTTAAATGTGGTCTGCTTACTGTATGCTGGCTGTCAGAAAATGCATGAATGACTGTTACTTTCTTAGCCATACTCTTCTCTCCTTTCCTTATTTTTCAGGAATTTTCTCTCCTGTTAGCAACATACATTACCACACTCATCCTTATATATCTAGCGTTTTTACAGATATACTTTTGCAAATTCGAGGGAAAAAGTTTCTATATTTAAAACCCTGATTTTATCCCTTTCTTCTTCACTAATTAGGCCGTTTTCCTGCATCTTTTGCAGAAGAAAATCAGCCATCTTATACATAACTTCATTTGCTCCAGTCTCCATCTTTCCCTCCTACATCTGCGGAATCATCCAATCTTCTTCCTTATCCGATTCATCCTGTTCCACTTTCGCTCCGCACATTTGCTCATATATCTGTTTGGCTGCTTCTTTTTGCTCTTCCAAAGTCATTTTTTCTGCTGACTCTGAACGTCCCACCCTATGGTACGCTACCCTCACAACACTTTTGGCTTTATCTTCCACTCCCATGTCTCCTCCTATATGTTATTTTCATATTTTAAATATCCGTCTGATATCGACCTGCCTGTATCAAGGCCATTGCTGCTAAAAGTAACACTATAATCAATCCACCTAGTATTCCAATTGCAATGATCATTGTGCCCTCCCTTCATTTTGATAATTTGAAATAGCTTCATTATAGGAATCTGCTTTATAACATAGACATTTCTGTCTCCATGTCTTCTGTATCTTTCAAGGCATAGTATTCTTTAAGCAACAAACGATCTGCCATCAGAAAATCCTCCGCTTCATATTCCCCCATCTGGATTGGAGCCAAGAAAGAGATGATCTCCGCGCATAGTAACTGATCGGGACATCGGTCAACAAACCCTCCTATCGTATCTAAAATCAGGCGGTCTACCATGTCTGTAAGTATTATTTTCTTGGCATCATAAAAATGGGCGCCTATAAAGTTTGCAATATTTTCTGCTGTCATCTCAAACATAAATTCTTTTCTTGCTTCTCCACTTTCTAAGTAAAGATAGGCAAACCCAAGGTTATCTTTCTTTAACCATTGCTCTACCATTTCTATATCTTCTTTTTTCATTCATGCCCTCCTGACTTTGCTTAATTCCACAAGAATGCGGCGGAATCAAACACTTCCGCCGCATGAATTCTGTTATTAAGCCTTACTGCCAATTTTGTTCTTCATTTCAGTTTTGCGCTGAAATGTCTGCTCCCATTCGACACTACTCCCCGGAGCCAGATGCCGCCAAAAACAGAGAGAAAAATATTCTTCCTCCATTCTTTGGTATCCAAGGCAACAATCTGAACTGTCTGCTGGCCTCTGCCGAAATCGGCAGATAGACATCACGGGAATCTCACCCCCACCACTGCGTGCTGGCTAATCTCAAGGAGTATCATTATCTGCGCATTCCCTTCTTCGCACCTGTTTGCCACGAACAGGCTGTTATCCGATGTTCTCGCTCGGCTCCTTAGATGCTATCTTTTTTACAGCCTTATTTGCTGCAGGAGTGTCATTGCGTACCGATAACCGGCTCATGAAATGGCTAATGTATCCAGATTGTTGGATATGGCTGGCAGTCCTTTCGTGAGATATGAGGCATCCTGCTCTCGGTAGAAGTATCATATTAATAAAATAGAATCCTCTCCCGGCTTTTATCAAAGTACCATGAGAGGAGATACCCGGAAGAGACCATCCGTCCGAGCTGAAAGTTCCTCTCATAAGGTACTCACACAAATATGCCTTTTGACCACCCTTAACTAAAAAAGTTTTTTAATTTTTTTATAGCTGCCTGTATTGATTTCCAAACAGCGTTTTGATTTGTTCCTTGTCTTTCAGCAATTTCTCTTGTAGAAAGCCCTTCAAAAAAATAAAGATGCAATCGCTCTTTTTGAATTTCTGTGAGTGATTGCATCGCTGTCTGTAATATTTTTAAATCCATCTGTCTGATTACCTTTTCCTCAAGACTTTCTTCTGTATCCATCAGCAGATTTTCCGTTTCACCTTCTATGTACCCTTCTGCTGTTCTATGTCGCAAATCCCTCATAAACTCTGCATGAGATTCTCTTCGAAAAGAATTTACTAACATTTCATAAACTTCCTGAGTTACATAGGTATATTCCATATCTTCTATAGAATCTTTATAAAAATCTTTTATCCTAATTTGAATATTATCTGGCACCTTTCCTGTCCTCCATTTCGTAATATTTGAAATGAAGAACAAGCGGGGGTGCTCTAATGCAATAATTTAACTTGTACACAAATAAAAATGAATGTCTACTCCATAATAAATACATCATGGCTAGGATCATCCATCTTTATAAATAAGCTTAATAGTCTTTGTTTACTGTCTCTGTATAGTATGATTTTTCCCTTAATAAACATGGCTCAGAAATATCCGTATATTATGTATTTTTGCCCGTTATAATTCCATAATCATTTATCATGAATACTATTTATTGATTACAAAAATACTGAGTATGAAAGTTACAGCCTTCATAGAAATCTTTAATTCAATATACAAGGAGCAAGTTATTTCGCAACACTCTCTTTAATAATGACGATATTACATGAAGAATATAACCGTATCTGAAACACACAGATAAATGGAAATTTTTTTAAAACTTAGCGACCTGATACGTGACTTTCGAGAACTACTTACAGAAACTATATAAGAACATTTATTAAATAATGAATGCTATTTGCATATACATATCATGAAGCGATAATAAAGTTAAGTAGGCGGCTAATTATTAATTGATAAGCCGCCTACTGCTGTATATCCCTTTACTGCAAAGGA
Source organism: uncultured Lachnospiraceae bacterium (assembly GCA_964571145.1). Taxonomy (GTDB): domain Bacteria; phylum Bacillota; class Clostridia; order Lachnospirales; family Lachnospiraceae; genus Suilimivivens. The sequence goes on from CAZNAP010000018.1 coordinate 9,352, forward strand.
CTATAAGAACAGCTCCACCAAATTCAAAATAACTATATTTTACATACCTTTTTAAAGCTAACGTAAATTAGCAAAGTGTTTAAAATGCATATATCGGATTAAGTTCAAGAAAATTTTGATTTAATCCAACTTAAATTTTCCTACCACTTCATTTAGGCTACCCGCGATACTTTCCTGTTTTTTAGACATCTCAGAAACTTCACCCACCAATTGAGATACTTGATCAACTGTATTCATGATGTGATTACTGCTATCTGCCGTGTTGTGAGTTGATTCTGATATATTTTGTACCGTGTTGGTTACTTCACCCATGATATTTTCGATATTCGTCAACATATTCGAGATTCTTGTAGAATTTCCTTCGATTTCAGCAGCATCTTCACCATACTGCTTTGCTACATCTACAAACTTATCATAATCCGGTGTAACTGTTTCTTTCAAAAAATTGATTAAAGACTTTGAATCTGTCATCAGTAGATCAAATGCGAGTTTGACATCCTCAATCGTTTTCTGAATTTCTCTCACTACCTGTGTAGTACTTCCAGCCATCTTACCGATTTCTGTTGCTACTACTGCAAATCCTCTTCCTTGCTCACCTGCTCTTGCTGCCTCAATTGAAGCATTGAGAGAAAGCAGATTAATCTGCTGTGCAATATCGGAAATCATTTCTGCCATCTTGCCAATGGATTCCACAACCTGTGCATTTTCAATACTCTTGTTAAGATTATCTTCGTATTGTCTGGAGAGTTGAATAGCATCATTATATGCTTCTCTACTGCTCTTTTCAATTTTGCTCGCTCTACCTTTGATTTCTTCTGACATTAGCTTACTCTTTTCTGCTTCACCTGCAAGAATATTAACAGAAGAAGAAACCTCTTCTGCGGACGCATTTACTTCCTGTGTTGCTGCACTGGCTGACATCATTTCTCCATTTACTTTATCCATTAGCATTACAATATTTTTAAATTCTTTCAGTAATTTATTCGCAGAATTATTTAAATTTTCACTTGAATTATGAATATCCTCCGCATATCCATAAATATTTGTAAGAATAATTTTATTACTTTCATACATTACATTCAGTGATTTTCCCATCTGTCCCAGTTCATCAATTCTACGGATGGACATTGGTTCAATCGAGAAATCTCCTTGAGCTAAAGTATTTGCAAATTTATGGACGCTCTTTAGTCCTTTTGCAATTGAACGCACCTGTATTAAAATGGCGATAACGGATACAATTGCCGCTACAACGCCTATTACAGCAAGAATCTCTACTAATTCTCTCACCGGTTTATCTAATTGTGACTGCGGAATTCTTATAACAATCTTCCAATCCACTCCAGGAATTGTATCATAATACAATGTATAAGACTCCGCACCTTCCTGATAGTGTGCAAAACCACTTTCTTCTGCCAGAATTTCCTGCCCTATAGCTACCAATGCTGTGTTTTCTTCATCTAAAATGCTCATACCACTTGATACTTTATTTGGATCAGAGTTACCAAGATATGTACCGGTTTCACCTTCGAGTAACATCGCATCTCCAGCATCACCAACCCGTACTGCTCCAATAATATTCTGGAGCGAAGAAACATCTATCTCTATACTTACACATCCAATATAATTACCAATTGGATTGCGCATAGGTAAAACACAAGTAATTAATGACTTTCCACTCATCTCATCATAATATGGCCTTAAATAAACTTGCTCTTCCGCTTCTTTTGCCACCAGATAAAATTCCCGATTAAAATAATCATACTCGGGAGTATTTCTATCATAAGTTACTACAACTTCCTTTCCATTTCTATATGCATAAAACCCACCATATTTTTCTGTCGGTTTATATTCGTTTGGTTCAAACCAAATTCCTGATCCATAGATGATTTTACTATCTTCAATTATATCCTTCAGAAACACTTCGAATTTATACTGCAACAATGTCTTATAGCTATTTGTTACTGTGGTTGATAATTTAGACAAAACACTAGAAGCCATGTTTAACTCATTCGTAATCGTCACTTTCTGTGCAATGAGTTCTGCACTAACCCATTCCTGTGTCTGTTCAGAAATAATGACTTGTCCTTTTCTTGCACTGATTACCGTATATAGCACAAACGCAATGATTACCGGTGCCAAAATTCCCAAAATCAGTTTTGTCCCAATTTTCTTTGGTTTCATAAGTTCGTTTCCTCCTATTATTAATTTCGATACCTTTACAACATGTCCACTATACTTTTCCTAATCCCTACGCATCCAATACAGTTTTTCTGTTTACAATATTAAATTTACTTGCATTTTCATATTAAATAATGTTCTGTTGTTTGTACTTTCAGAATCCAAACATGATATAGGTTTAATAAATAACATCAAATTATTATTGTCTCTACGATTATCCTGTAAGTAAGAATATTCGTAATTTTTCAAAACTATTTTCCAAGTTGTTCCATTACCCTCTTAGTAATTTCTTTTATCAATTCCTGTTTATCATCATTTGATTTTACAAAATCACAAATACTTCCATTGTCTTTTACCATTTCTTTGTCCATAGACAAATCAGCTGGATGCCGCCCAGGAATCTCCATCTTTTTTCTAACTTCATATAATTTCCGAATATTTTCTTTGTCAAATTCTTTAGCCCCGCCAAGCTGTCTTGCCTTATATAATAATTCCGCATAAAATTCAACAGATTCCATTTTCATGTATGCTGCAAGAACATCTGTCGACCAAGTTAAAGCGCCATGACTCTCAAGTAAAACTGCATCAAAATGCTCGAGATATGGTTCTATAGCATCAGGAATTTCCATCGTAGACGGGGTTCCATAAGGAGTAATTGGGACATAACCAAGTGCAATAACTGCCTCTGGCATGATAGGTTGCGTCAATGGAATTCCTGCAATTGCAAAACTTGTTGCAAATGTAGGATGTGCATGTACAACCGCTCCCACGTCAGGTCTCTTCTGATACACACGCATATGCATTTTAATTTCTGAAGATGGTTTGAATCCTTTATCTGCATGAAGTAAATTTCCTTGTGCATCAACTTTGCAAATATACTCAGGAGTCATAAATCCTTTAGACACTCCTGTAGGTGTACATAAAAATTCATTGTCATTAAGTTTTACAGAAATGTTGCCATCATTTGCTGCAACCATGTTGCGATCATAAATCCTTTTTCCAATGTCACAAATCAATTTTTTAATTTCATATTCATTCTGTACCATTCTTTTTCTCCTTTTCTTTGCATTGCATTATTTTAATTCTAATTAAAAATTTCTCTTACATACAAATTGCTGATTACAATCAGGAGGAAGCCTTCTACATACACTCCCCTAACTTTGTAAATTCGTATAATACTAATTATAACTTTGAATTTCAAAGGATTTTGCCACACATTCCTTTGCTTCTGTCAAATCCTTGAAATCTCCATTCCTAATCATCTGCGTCAGGATATTTCCAATGGCGGTAGCTTCACCCGGTCCCGCATGTACAGATATTCCCGTATATTTTGCAGTTAGCTCATTTAAATATACTGCATTGGAACCCCCACCAATAATACTAATACATGGATAATTAATTCCAGTCAGTTTTTCAATTTTTTTCAATTTATCACCATAACATTTTGCAAGGCTTTTATATACAACCGACGCAAGCTGTGGAAGCGTTTTGGGCACTACTTGGTTTGTCTTACGGCAATATTCTTGAATTGCTGCAGCCATATCAACCGGAGAGAGGAAACTGTCATCCTGACAATCTACAATTGATGAAATCGTTTCCTTTGATGCCATATTGCATAATTCACCATAAGATATATTCGGAGCCAATTGTTTACGTACTGACTGAATCATCCAAAGACCCATAATATTTGTCAAATATGTGATTTTTCCGTTATACCCGCCTTCATTCGTGAAATTAGCTTCTTTACTTGCATAAGAACAGTCTGCTACAGTTCTTTCCACTCCCATAAGGGACCATGTCCCGGAACTGATATAACATATATCTTCTCTATTGGACGGAATTGCCATAATTGCAGAGGCTGTATCATGAGTAGGCGGTAATACTACTTGACAGTCATACCCCACCATTTCCCGCACTTTCTTTGTCAAAGGACCTACTACAGTCCCTGGCATACAAATCTTTTGGAATATTCTTTTGGAATATCCTAGTTTTTCAATTAATTCATAATCCCAGTCTTTCGTTACCGGATTTAAAAGCTGGCTTGTTGTAGCTTCTGAATATTCCTGCACCTTATTACCTGACAGCTTATAATGAAAATAATCCGGTATCATTAATAACGCTTCTGCCTTTTCCATATAATCTGGATTGTTTTTCTTAATAGCCATCAGCTGATATATTGTATTATAGATGGCTTTCTGAATACCTGTTCTTGAATATAAATCTACTTCATTGATAATTTTATATACTTCTTTATCCATACCATCCGTTCTCTGGTCTCTATATCCAACTGCTTTTCCGAGCAAATTATTTTCTTTATCAAGTAAAACAAAATCAACCCCCCAGGTATCAATCCCGACACTTACCGGAATTTTATTCAGCTCTTTGCACTTTTTCATACCTGTGATAATTGCTCTAAACAGTCTATCCACATCCCAATAGAGCGTTCCATCCACGTTATCCATACCGTTCCAAAAACGATATACTTCTTCCAGTCTTATTTTCCCATTTCTCAGATGTGCCAAAATATGTCTTCCACTAGAAGCTCCAATATCAATTGCAAGAAAATACTTTCTCATATTATTTAACCTTCCTAAAAAATACCAAATATTTTTTCTCGAAATGAATTATATATTTTGTCATAATCTGCATACTGAAATTTTTTATTCTTTGTTTCAATTCTCCATACATCACGAATTGTATCTGCCACTACTGACTTACTCTTTTTTTCCGTTAAAAGAATTGCAGGAAATACATAATAAATCATAAAAAGATTCAGATTTGCTTCCATATGAGATTTCAATTTTCCTTTTATTGAATATGTACTAATAACAGTTTTCACAAAAATATTAGCAACTTCCTGGGCCGCAATTTCTTGATCCGAACTATTTTTTACATATTCTGTCATCTCATCAAAAAAATGACCATAATCCTTTATGAATCCTTTCATATTCGTTTTATAAGATGTTTTTTTTAATTTTTTCATCATATCGAGCATATTATCAAACATGCTCTCACTTTTCTCCAACATATGCTTCCTCCAAATCTCTTTTTAAGAAAGTATCTTCGATACTTTCAATTCCTCATGCCTCCTCATTTATGAGGAAAAGGCAAATAAGGGACTCGGATAAATCCCAGTCCCTTATTGTTGAATCAGTTATTTATTCTTTAATATAAATTAGTCGTAAAGGTTAGGCGCGATAGATTCATCTTCCATATTTGTTGTATCATACCAGTAACCCTGTGTGGGAACATCAGCTACTGATTCGCCATTAGCAATCTTAACAAGTGTTTCTACTGTCATCTGCCCCATTGCAAGAGGAGACTGTGTAACTGCACCAAACATCTTACCGCTTGTGATAGCACCTTTAATTACAGAACCGGCATCGAAACCTGCTGCTAAAATAGAAGTTGCAGGATCTGTTCCTAATACATCAAGGTTTTCATTAGCTGTTAAAATACCTTCTGCCGCAACCTGATTAGAGCCAAACATACCAATTGTATCTGCCTTATTTAAGATAACAGATGCTTCTGTAGCACAAAGTTCAACTGTTGTTTGGGCAGGTACTGCTACTTCAATGATAACGTCTGCACCAGCTTCATCACCAGCATCTTTACAATTGTTTACATAATATTCGTTACCAACAACCGCAATTTTCTTGCCATCAGCTACTGCTAATTCAGCAAATTTGTCGATAAAACCAAGACCACGACTTGTGATAGATTCAGATGTAGCTTCCTGGTTAACTTCTCCAATTCTTACAGGTGCCGTAGCGTTAGCAATTTTATCCTTTAATGCCGGATATAAATTTTCTGCAGCTGTTGCACCGGCTGCGTAATTATCCGTAGCGATTGTGGATAATACAGATCCTGCAGGAGCATCCGGAATACCAGAGTCAAAACATACTACCGGAATACCACTGTCCATAGCCTTCTGTAAAGAGTCGAGACATGCACTCTGGTCACTTGCTGCAAGACCGATTCCATCTGGTGCTGAATTGATAGCACTGTTTAACATATTAACCTGATCCGCGATGTCAGATTCTGCGTTAGGACCTGTACAGTTTACTGTAACACCTAATTCTTCCGCTTTCTGATTTACACCGGTAACGGCTGCCTGCCAGTATGAAGACTGATAACTCTTAACGATGACTTCAAATCTAAGATCTGCTGCAGTTGATGCTTCTTCAGTTGTAGATGATGTTTCTTCAGTTGCAGGCGCTGCTTCTTCAGCTGCAGGCGCTGCTTCTTTAGTTGCAGGTGCTGCTTCTTCTTTTGCTCCGCAGCCAACAAGTACTGTTGCTACCATAGCTACGCTCAAAAGTGTTGCTAAAATCCTTCTTTTCATCTTTAATCCTCCTTAAAAATGTGGTTTTATTTATGTAACTGCTTTTGCAGTCTCATATCACTTTAGAACCAAAATATAATCGTTATATATTTTTTATTTTTTTCTTTTTTAAGATATCAACAAGAACCGCACTGATAAGTACTAAACCTGTGATAAGCTGCTGCCAGTTTGCCTGTAATCCAACATAAGGGAGACCTGTCTTTAAAATACAAATAACAAATACACCAATCAATGAACCGCCTATAGAACCCGCACCACCGGTAGCTGATACACCACCAATAATAGCTCCGCCGATAGCCTCCAACTCAAATCCAGCTCCTGTACCCGGCTGAACCGTAGAGAATACTGCGGAATAAGCTATCGCAGCGAGCCCTGCAAAGAAGCCGGAAATCACATAAGCCATAATGTGATAGAATTTCACATTGATTCCGGAAAGGATTGTTGCCTCCTTATTGCTTCCAATCGCAATTATATAACGACCAATCTTTGTATGATTCAATACAAATGCCATAATAATCACAAGAATCAATACCCACAAAAAGCCAATTGGAATCTTTGTACCATTAATTGTTGTCTTGAAAATATCTCGGAACCAACTTCCCTCGGTGCCGCTTATCGGCCATGAAATACCAAAACCTTTTGAGAAAATAGAACCTAATCCTCTTGTAATCATACAAGTACATAACGTTGCAAGGAAAGGCGGCAAATCCATAAGTGCCACAAGACACCCATTCAAAAGACCGATTAAAATACCAACCAATACTGCTACTAGCATACCTGCCCAAACCGGCCAGCCTTTATGCATAATCAGGTAACCGCCTGTCAGCGAATAACAAATCAAACCGGTACCAATAGAAAGATCTACTCCGCCGGTAATTAATGGAAAAGTTACGCCAATTGCCATAAGCGCGATATAATAAGAATAATCCAATATACTCATTACCGTTGTATATTTTCTAAAATCAGGGCTTATAGCACTAAAAAATATAATCAGACCCAGAACTACCAAAAATACAATAAATTTCTGACCACCCAGTTTAGAAATTACTGATTTATTTTTACTCATGTTTCTCCCCCTAACCTATCTCTCTCGTTGCCATATTCATAATAGCTTCCTGTGATACATCCTCAATGTTTATCTCACCTGTTTTCTTACCTTCACACATAACTATAATACGGTCACTCATCCTTAATATTTCAGTCATTTCAGAAGAAATCATGATAATAGACTTGCCTTCTTCAGCCAACTTGTTCATAAGTTTATAGATTTCATTCTTTGCACCAACATCAATACCTCTTGTGGGTTCATCAAAAATCAAAATATCACAATTCCTTACAAGCCATTTTGCAATTACAACCTTCTGCTGATTACCGCCTGAAAGATTTACAACAAGTTGATCAACACTCGGTGTTTTCGTTGCCAGATAATCAATGTGTTTCTGCGTTATCTCACGTTCTGATTTTTTATTAATAAACAATCCTTTCACATATTTTTCAAGCGTTGCCATTGTTGTGTTTTCAGTGACTGTTTTCTGAACAACAATTCCATAACGTTTTCTATCTTCGGAAAGGTAACCAATGCCATTTTTAACCGCATCCTCCGGAGAATTGATTTCTACTTTTTTACCATTTACATAAATATCGCCGCTTTCCTTCCGGTCCGCACCGAATATTGCTCTGGCTGTTTCGGTACGTCCTGCCCCCATCAGACCTGATAAACCAAGAATCTCACCTTTTCTTAATTCAAAGCTCACATCCCGTACCATTTTGCCTGCATTAAGGTTCTCTACTTTGAGAACAATCGGTGCATCCGGTTTAACCATGCTCTTTGTCTTCGGTTCTTCATAAATAACACGCCCAACCATCATATTGATGATGTCATCTTTTGTACAATCATTTGTAATCAGGGTGCCTACATAGCATCCGTCTCGCATAACCGTGACACGATCTGTAATCACTTTGATTTCATCCATACGATGAGAAATATATATAATACCAAGCTGACGTTCTCTTAAATCACGTATGATTTTGAAAAGTTCTTCTATTTCAGCCTCTGTCAGAGCTGCTGAAGGTTCATCAAAAACAATTACTTTAGCATCATGCGAGATTGCTTTTGCAATTTCACACATCTGCTGTTTACCTACTGTAAGGCCACTCATTGTAGCGGTCGGGTCAATATCAATATTAAGCTTATCAAACAGCTTTTTTGTTTCCGCATTCATCTTCTTATCGTCAATGGCAATACCTTTTTTAAATTCTCGATTAATAAAAATATTTTGTGCTACAGTCAGATGACCAAGCATATTTAATTCCTGATGCACAATAACAATACCTGCTTCCTGCGCTTCTCTTGTATTGTGGAATTCTATTTCTTGCCCTTCGTATGTAATTGTCCCATTGTCTTTTTTATAAATACCTGTCAACACTTTCATCAAAGTAGACTTGCCGGCACCATTCTCGCCCATAAGAGCATGAACTTCACCTTTTTTTAGTTCAAAGTTTACTCGATCCAGCGCCTGTACGCCCGAGAAAGATTTATCAATTTCTTTCATTGTCAAAATTACTTCGCCCATTCTCTTACCTTCACCTTCCCATCTAATTTGGATTCTTATTTCTTTCTGCGTCTTGCAACAACATCTGCATATACTGCTACGATAACAATAAGCCCTGTAATAATAAGCTGATAATCCTTCGTAAAGTGAAGAGCAAGAATACCTTCCTGTAAAAGAGCGATGATAAATACACCAATTACAGTACCACCGATAGATGCCAGACCACCTGCCATGGATGTACCACCCATTACGCAGCCGGCAATTGCCTCATTATTGTACTGATCGCCATATCCCGGTTGAACAGTCGTATATGCCCCTACAAAGAAAATGGCAGCAATTCCAACTAAAGTTCCGCAAATAACATATGCGAGCATTTCCCATTTCTTAATATTAACACCTGAAAGCCTCACAGCTTCTTTATTACTTCCAAGGCTCAATATGTAACGCCCTGCTTTTGTTTTGTTCAGAATAATAGAGCAAACAATAGCAAATGCAAGGAAAATAAACAAACCTACCGGAACATTCCCAACTTTAACAAGGTTACGGAACCATCCTTGTTCAGATGCTGCCTGAGGCCAGCTTACAGACTGTGTTTTTGTAAATACCGCCGCTAAACCTTTTGCAATATTCATACTTGCCATAGATACAATAAAGGGCGGTATTGACAAATATGCTACCAAAAATCCATTTATCGTACCAAACATCATTCCGACCAGAATACTAATCACTAAACTGACTGCAACCGGTACCCCGTATGATGTTAAGCAATATCCGGATATAAGCGCCGAACAAAACATAACCGGACCAATCGAAAAATCGATGCCTCCCGTTGCAATAACAAAAGTTACACCCAAAGATAAGAATCCAAGGAAATAAGCATAATTCAGAGCACTTAAAATTCTTGGAAGTCCCACAAAATTTTTAGCAGTCAAACTGAACAGCCCATACATCAGCAAAAGTACACAAAACAATACAATTCTGTTAAATCCAAGTTTTTTAATAATTGGATTACCTTTAATTTTTTCCAATTTTTTTCCTCCCTACTTATTAATAACCTCTTAAAACCATTATGCCGGCATTTATTGATAATCACTCAGGATTTAATGAGATTATAAATGCATTATCTTACGCATTTCTTTTATCAAACTATGCTTTATTCTTACTTCCACACAGCTCGATTTTCTGTTTAACAAGCTTTGTGACATATTCCATGCCAACACCGCAATATTTCTTTGGATCAAAAGTCTCAGGATTATGTTCCAGATACCTTTTAATTCCATTGCTATAAGCAATTCGTAATTCTGTCGCAAAATTCACTTTGCTTATACCCCTTCTGATGCATTCTCTTACGGTCTCATCCGAGACTCCTGATGCTCCGTGAAGAACCAACGGGATCGAAACAAGTTTTCTTATTTCAGAAAGACGTTCCAAATCCAACTTGGGTTCTCCTTTATAAATTCCATGTGCAGTTCCTATCGCAACTGCCAATGAACTAACACCAGTCTCTTTTACAAATCGAACTGCATCAAGCGGTTCTGTATATCCGGGCGAATCACACTCAGTATCATCTTCTTTTCCACCAACCTTTCCAAGTTCTGCCTCTACCGGTATATCAGATGACTTGCAAGCTTCTGCAACTTTTTGGGATATTTCAACATTTTCTTCAAAAGACATCTGTGAACCATCAATCATAATCGAAGTATAACCGCATCTCAATGCCTGCATCGCTAACCCAAAACTGTTTCCATGATCCAAATGTATGGCAACCGGAACAGATAAATTTTCAGCAACAGCTTTTACATTTGCATAGTACAACGACAATCCTGCATATCTTATCGTTGATGGTGTTGTCTGCAAAATCACCGGTGCATTCATTTCCCCTGCCGCCTTAACAACAGATATTATCATCTCCATATTTTCAACATTAAAGGCCCCTACTGCATATCCTTCTTTGTTTGCCTTTAGTAACATTTCCTTTGCGCTTATAAGTGCCATTTTCGCTCCTTTACTTCTTTCGCAACTATATTTTTAAAATTGCTTTAAATCACATTATAGAGAAACGTTTCGCTTTGTAATCTTTATTATTTTTCTTGATAAGTATAATACCTTTGTCTTTATAATATTTTTTATTTTCTAAAATAAGCGAAACGTTTCGCCTCTTTTATTTTATATTTCGCACATTATGCGAAATATAAAATTTATGGATATTTTATTCCTAGCAACATCCTAGAAACGATTCACTTCTTTGTTCTTTTACTGCTCCATTGTGGAAAATAACAAATATTTCGTCTTTTTCAATATTTCTTATTTTTCACAATGGAGCGAAACGTTTCGCTCTTTAATATTATACAATACAAAATACGCAGCGTCAATTAACATGCATGGGATATTTCAAGAAAAACTATGGTATAATATTCACTTCCTGACACAGAAACATACCACCCACTTCAGCCATTCGGAACAAGGCTACAGTTCTCCTTTTCAAACCAACCACAAAACATTTTGTTCAGATGCCTTTGGGTAAGATACTCATTATAGAATTTCCTTCCAGAATCTTTGCGCTCATTATAAACTCTATAGGCATTTCATCTACTTTATTTTCTATTCGATTCAGTAAAAGCTGTACTGCATTTTCACTCATTCCCTTCATCGGTTGTGCTACCATGTACATTCTGGGCTTTACAACTTGTGAAAGAATCAAATCATCAAAACCTAACATAGAAATATCTTCCGGACATCTGACATTCGCCTCATTCATCGCCATGATAGCACCCAAAGTAATCTCATAATTTGTCATAAACACCGCTGTAGGCCGGTCTTTCAGTTCCAGTAGCTGCTCCATACTGTCATGTCCATACTCTATAGAATGAATACCCGTTTTTATATATTCATCAGGCACTTTCACATCCGCATGGAGCATCGCGTCTATGTATCCTTTATAGCGTTCATATCCGGTATATTCCATCTTGCCAGAAGAGATAATTGCAATTCTTTCATGATTATTCTGAAGCAGTAAGTTTACAGCATTAAATGCAGCCTTTCTATTATCAATTTTAACACAATCGAATTTCGCATCCTGAAAAGAGCGATCCATCAATACCACTGGCACTCCAGCGTCTTTTGCCGGTTTCAGAAAATTAGCTGTCTGTGCCACCGGTACTACAATCATGCCGTCCACCTTTTTATTCAGGAGAAACTTCACATTATTCGCTTCTATCTTCTTATCATTACAAGAATCACAAATCAGAAGCCCATATCCCTGCTTACGAAGTGATGCACCCATATAACGCAGCAATGTTCCGTTAAACAGACTTTCAATACTATAAACAATTACTCCCACCGTACGAGTCTTATTTGTCACAAGTCCCCTGGCAATTTCGTTCACCTCATAACGAAGTTCTTTTATAGCCATCTCAATTTTAATACGGTTCTCTGGCAACACATTTCCTCCATTTAAGTATTTCGAAATTGTTGCAAGAGACAATCCAGTCATCTCTTTAATATCACGTATTGTTGCTGCCATCACACTCTCCTTTACGTCAAAATAACGCTATAGTAAAATACAACCAAAAGCAAAGCCCCAAATTTCCAATGAAATCTTTGCTTTGCTTTCAGCATCATAACATCAAACTACATACTATTTATCTAATAGTTTTATACATCGGTCCATATGCATCGCAGGCCCTGTAATCCTGTCCCTCACGGTCACTTCCAAAGGCATTCCATGCTGCCGGACGGAATATTTTTTCTTCCGGAACATTATGCATACATACTGGAATTCGTAAAACAGAAGCAAGTGTTATAATATCCGCTCCGATATGTCCATAGCTGATAGCACCATGGTTAGCCCCCCAATTATTCATAACGTCATATGCCGTTTTAAAATAACCTTTACCTGTACATCTTGGTGAAAACCATGTACATGGCCATGTATAATCTGTACGCTTCCAGAGAATATCAGATATCTGTTCAGGAAGATGTACTGTCCACCCTTCAGCAATCTGCAAAACCGGACCAAGATTCTTCACAAGGTTCAAACGAATCATTGTACATGGCATTTCTACCCTCGTTTCAAATCTGGAAGAATATCCTCCTCCGCGAAAGTATCCATTATCAGCGGCACACCATTGTGTTGCTTTTAATATGGCATCCTGATCAGCTTCTGTCACTTCATACCAAGGTTTAATAACTGCCGCACCATTTTCGTCTTTTGCTTCACCACACGCATCCAGACAAGCCGCACCAGAATTAATTAAATGAATAAGACCATTTGCATCCTTTGCGTGGCCTTCCAGTTCATAGCCGGTTACTCTTTTAACAGATTCATAACTCCAACATGTACGAACATCTGCAAAAATCTGTGCACGGTTGGTAAGTAATTTCATAAATAACATTCCAAGACCGTTCAACACATCATTTTCTGTTGCAAGGATATAGGGTTCTCTTACACCATCCCAATCGAATGAAGTATTCAGCATAGATTCCGGGAAGTCACAGTTCGGATAAAAATCAGTCCATTGACGCTGTCCCTGAAAACCTGCAGCTATCGCATTATGACCAGCCGCTTCTTCCTCACAGCCTTCCGGAAGATTATCACATCCGTTCATGAGTTCTTTGATGATAACCATCATCTTGACTACAAATTCCCAATCTTGTTCTTTCTTCTCATCGGATGATCTGACAAAATCAGGATTTTTATCAAAACCTTTTTTACATTTCTCTTTCGTCCATTTAAAAGCTCTTTCATATTCTTCTGCATCATAGATTCCCTCTGTCATACGACGAATTATTTCCACCTCATCAACAGACTCTACACGCATACCAAGATACTCTTCGATAAATGCAGAATCAATAACCGAACCACCAATCCCCATACAAATAGAACCAATCTGCAAATAAGATTTTCCTCTCATAGTTGCTGCCGCAATTGCTGCACGTCCGAAACGAAGCATTTTCTCTTTTACATCATCAGAAATAGTAGTATCGTCCATATCCTGAACTTCACGTCCGTAAATTCCAAATGCAGGAAGGCCTTTTTGCGCATGTGTTGCTAAAACAGAAGCAAGATATACAGCCCCTGGTCTCTCTGTTCCATTAAATCCCCATACAGCTTTGATTGTCATAGGATCCATATCCATTGTTTCAGAACCATAGCACCAGCAAGGGGTCACCGTAACCGTAATGTCAACACCTTCCTTTTTGAATTTTGCTGCACAGATTGCAGCTTCTGCAACACGACCGATTGTCGTATCCGCAATAACAACTTTAACCGGTTCCCCATTAGAATACTTAAGATTCTCTTCAAACAATTTTGCTGCAGCTTTTGCCATATTCATTGTTTGATCCTCCAAAGATTCTCTTACCTTAAGAGCTCCTCTACGTCCATCAATTGTTGGTCTGATACCAATTACCGGATAATCTCCAAATAATCTGTTCTCTGCCATTATATAACCTCCTTAAAAATTTGAAAAGTACTTTGTTTACTTTTTAACCTAATACATCAAAACGTTACGTGCATCTGCTATTAACTATTATAGTTGCTGACAAGCATAAACAATAGTGGTATAATGTAAAAAAATGCTACAATATTCACTTTTTATAGGAGCATCTCAATATATGAAATATATAGACTATAAAGAAAGACGTGAACAGGGTACATTCAATTTCCCAATTGCTTTCTATCATGAAACACCACATAGCCCACGATACGAAATGACTTGGCATTGGCATACACATTATGAAATCATCCGAATCATCTCCGGTTCTTTTCATCTTACTTTAAATAATGATACACAAACTTACTCTGCCGGAGATGTGATTTTTATTACAGATGGTACTCTTCATGGCGGCACCCCGCAAGGTAATGATTGTATTTATGAATGTATCGTCTTTGATTTTCATTTTTTTATGAAGGGAAACCATACTTGCGCAAGAACAATTCAGGATATCATCAATCATAAAATTATAATACATCCACTTCTGACTGCTCATAGTTCCAAAGCCCTCCCTGTAGTCACAAAGCTTTGCGAGTCTCTTTCCAGTCGGAAAGCAGGCTATGAATTCATGACTCAGGGCTATTTATATCAACTGCTTGGAATTATTATGGAAGAACATTTATACGAAAAACTTATTATCAGCACCAAAGAAGCAGAGCGCTTGAATTCCATTAAAAATGTACTGGCTTACATATCTGAGAATTATAATAATAACATCTCACTTGATACACTTGCGAAAATTGCAGGTATGAACCCAAAATATTTTTGTCGCTATTTTCGAAGCATGACAGAACGTACGCCCATCGACTACTTGAACTACTATAGGATTGAATGTGCCTGCGAAATGCTTTCTACCAAAGACATTTCCATAAAGGAAGTCGCGATTTCATGCGGCTTCAATGATGAAAGTTACTTTATTAAAACTTTTTGTAAGTATAAAAACATTACACCTAAACAATTTACTAAAACGGAATTTTAATCTTACACCATTTAGGAGGCTTTTCGAATGAAATATTTCTTTCGTATTATTTGTGGTTTATTTTTCTGCTTTTTCATTGCCCCGTCTGCTGCCTGTAGCACTTTATCTTATGAAGAGGATGTATCATTTCGTTGCCCTTTCACAGAATTAAATTGGGAAAGCTCATTGGAAGATATTATTACAATAGAAGGTAAGGACTATTCTACATATGATTCTGTTTATGGCGGTCTGTGCTATACATTTCCAAAAGAATACATGGATTTAAACGGCACTATAAAATATATGTTTGACGAAAATCTAAATCTGGTCTGTGTCGCATGGGCTTATACTTCTGAAGATGCCCAGGAACTTTATTCTCTCTATGATACGATCAATGCATCTGTCAATCAGATTTTTGGAGAAAGCGAGTATAATCCTCAAAACTCGACTAATTATGGTAATGTCTGGTATCGGGAAGATGGTAACATTATATTAAGCATCATGAATGCAGATTTCAACAAAGCATTGCAGTATGCTTATTTGCACCCCTCCGTTTCCAGCCAAAAGGTTGAAGACAAAATTTCCTAATAAAATCTTGTACCTCAAATGATTTCTGTGAACAAGTAGTACAAGTTTTTTGAAATTATAAGAACTTTTATTAGCAAAAGATACATACAAAATGAAGCAGTCTGTTGAATTATTAATCAGACCGCTTCATTCTGTATCATCTATTCTAATTTTAACTATATAACTATACCCCTAATAGTTATCATATATTTTCTTATACAACTCCTTTTTTCAAGATTATATTTGCATATAATGCCTTTTCGCTCGTCATGATTACAGCAGATGAATGTTCTTTTGTTTTGTCGTAGAACTTCCATTTGTCAATTTCCTCGAATGCATCAGCACCTCTTTTATCGTATTTTGAAACAATTTCTTTATACTCATTCCAAATAGGTGTTTTTACATCATCTCCCGGGAGCACCTCCATTAATGTTACAGGATGCTCAACATAGGAATCAAGAGGAAAAACCTGCAAAATTGCATCAAGTATTTCTGGAACACTATGACCGTCCATTCGAATTACCTTTTTCCCATAAGTATGTCCTGGAAAGTTTCCGTCTCCAATGGTTAACTCGTCTGTATGTCCCATTTCACATAATACCTTTAATAATTCTGGAGTAATTATAGCTGGAATACCTTTTAACATATTATTATTCTCCTTTCGTATGAAAAAATACAATTTGCTTCAATTTCTGTTACTACCACTATGTCGACAACCCTAAATTATTCAATCAAAGATTTTCATTCGAAAGTGTTGACTCATAAACAAGTAATATAATATACTGTTTTAAAATATACATGTACCGATTTGGAGAATGCCGATGAAAACTGCATATACAGATCTTAACATTAAAACAACCATAAATGGAACAACTTTTTATGTCCTGAATATTGTTTTCGAGCGTTTTCTTCGCTCTATGCCCCGTCACAGCCATGGAAATCACAGCTATGAACTCCACTACATTCCTTATGGTTATGGAAAAGTTAATATTGACGATCAGATTTATGATATTACTCCAAATACGTTATATATGACAGGTCCGCATGTTGAGCATGAACAAATTCCCATTGAAAATAATCCAATGGCAGAATACTGCATCTATTTCAAACTTCATAAATCTTATTCCGACACACCTCAAACGTCTGATACGGTTGCAGATAAATTTAAAAAAGTTCACTTTTGGTTTGGCCAGGATACTCAAGACTTATATCCATTAATACAACAAATCTTTTTTGAGCTGGAGCATGGTTATACTGGCTATATGATACAGGTAGAATCGCTGCTGCAACAATGTATTGTAAAGATTGTACGTAATTATGAAAGCCGTACTAAATCTAAATCCAGATTTTCTCCGTCAAATCTGGTTGATAGCAAGTATCTTATTGTAGAAGAAAGTTTTCTCTACGAATATGATACTATCACTCTGGCAAATCTTGCTGAACGCCTTGGTTTGAGTACCCGCCAGACAGAACGTTTTTTAAAAGAATATTACGGAAAAACATTTCTGCAAAAGAAAACGGAAGCAAAAATGTCTATGGCTAAAATCTATTTAGAAAATACAAAATTAACTATTTCTGATATCTCAGACCGACTAAACTATTCTTCTATTCAACATTTTTCCTATGCTTTTAAAAAGTATTATGGAACAACTGCTAATAGCTACAGGAACTCAAAATCAAACAAAAAGTGAGAGCTTCAAGGCCGTATCTTCCCTGGTTAGTATATTACTTTTTAAGGGGTACATTTTCAAAAAGAGGGAGTTCAGATTTTGCCTTGAAACTCTTAGGATAACATTATACTCTTATTCAATTGTTTTTATATTCTATATTTTACCAGTGAAATATATTCTATTTTACAATAACTCCGTCTTCATCCCATAAATCGTGCCAGTCATTTGCTCCCGGCCACAGGAATACCTGTCCTTTTACAAGGCGATTATTTCTTTCTAATGTTGCAATTTCTGCCATTTCTTCCTCTGTCAGCGGATCATCAATCATTGCTTTTAAATTGCTCACATATTCATTTTCATGAATCGAAAACGGTATTGGCATCTGGCCTCTTTGACGAGCCCATTTCAGAGCGATAATAGCAGGATGAACACCATGTACCTCAGCAATCTTTTTCATAATTGGAGTCTGAAGATCCGCAATATCTCCCGGTTCCATATCTCTCTCGGGCCTTGTTGGAGAACCGAGCGGCATAAATCCGATTGGCTGGATATCATGCGCCACAAGATAATCAAATAATTCCTGCTGCTGGAAGCATGGATGAAGCTCCATTTCACATGCTACCGGTTTGATTTTTAATAATGGCAGCACTGCTTCCAATTTAGGAATTGTCATATTAGAAATACCGATATTACGGATCAGCCCTTTTTCTACTAATGCTTCACACTGTCTGTATGTATTTACAAATTCTTCTACACTAAAAGGTTTAGAATCCGGATTACGAGAATCAGCTTCACAATTTGGAGCATGATAATTTGGGAATGGCCAATGGATAAAGTAAATATCCACATAATCACATTTCAAATCTGCAATGCTCTGTTTGCATGCTTCTTCTACTCTTTCATGCATATCATTCCATACTTTTGTCATGATAAATAATTCTTCACGCTTAACAATGCCCTCATTCATGGCAGCCTGGAACACTTCACCAATTTCACTTTCATTCTCGTAACATGCTGCACAGTCAAAAACACGATAACCGCAACGAATTGCTCCAGCTACTGCTACTGACACCTGTTCTGAAGTAAAACGATCAGAACCAAATGTTCCCATTCCTACACACTGGATTTTCTCTCCTGTGTTTAACGTAATTTGTGGCACTAATGCCGGATTAATAACTTCACTCATACATTTTCTCCTTTTATTAATATTTTTAATATGAAGCGTATTCATAATCTTTCATATATGTAGCAATTCCATCTTTGATAATCTCTAACGGATTATTTAAAAGTTCACCACTTACAATCTTATCATACTGTTTCGGCAAATATTGATGAAGAAGATTCATTGGAATCTCTACTTTTGATAAATTATCTAATAATTTATCAATAGAATCCTGAACGTCCTTTTCTCCGATATAGTATCTGCAGCGATCAGAAAAACTATATTTTCTAGCAAAAGCAAGAGCTTTTCCATCTCCATGATAGTGTTTCTGCCAATTCTTTGGATTTTCAAGCATTGCATTCTCTAATGTTTCGACAAATTTTGCCTGATCAACTTCATCAACTAATATTTTCTCGATTGCACTAAGGGCAAATAAAGCTTCACGCAACCCAAATGTAAGAGCCGGACCGACTTTTAAAATTGCAATTCCATCCTCTACCATTTTCTTCAAACATTCTTTACTCTGATAATCTGTAGAATGGCCTTCAAAAACAATTTCCGGATATTCCTTTAAAATGTTGCACAAGTCACCTGCATTCTCGCGATCATAATAAAATACCTGTGCATCTCCGAATTCAACTCCGGGCTGTACTACAACAGCGACAATATCCTTCCATGCATCAACAACACCCTCTTCTTTAAAAACACGTTTATATGTTTCCACCGTGTCTTTAAATGCCTCCGGTTTCGTTACGCTGATACGTTCTTCCTCTTCCTGCGCACCGCCCGGAATCGGAACTTCACTTCCGATAACAAATACAGGTCTCATAACATCCGGATGCAACTCCTTGCGCTTTTCATATGATTCTATACATGCTTTATACAACTTAACACCACGTCTTGCTATCACCTCTGTTGAAAGCATCTGAGTCGGAGAGTCATCTGCCAGCTTCATGCTAGTGTCAAGATGGATCTTTGTGAATCCGGCCTCTACAAACGATTTAACCAGCTCTACCGATTTCTTCATTGCATCCGCCTCATTCTCATTACTCCATGTCAAGGGTCCTAAATGATCTCCGGCAAGAATTAAGTGATCTTCGCTTAATCCGATTTCTTTAGCAAGATTTTGAACAAAATCATAAAAATCAACCGGCTGCATCCCTGTATAACCACCGTACTGATTTACCTGATTTGCTGTAGCCTCAATCAGAACAGGTCTGTTATATTTCTTTGCTCTTTCCAACGCAGTTATAAGTACATATTTATTTGCACTGCAGTAAGAAGGAATTCCTACTTTTTTTCCTCCCTTACGTTCTGCTATCATCTGATGTAACGGATGTATCTTTTTCATCTTTACCACTCACTTTCTTTACTGTTCACTATCAATTAATATTTTTCCTTTTACGTTTCCCGGAATCTTAAACATTTCAAAAGCATCTGCGATCTGACTTAATGGAACTTTTTTGAATATAAAAGAATCATCAAATTTCAGATCGCCTGTACCAAAATAATGTGCGGTAAGTGTCCACTCTTCGCCAGGAAATGGTGCACTGTAAGACATCCAAGAACCTGTCAATGTAAATTCTTTACGATTTATACATTCCCATTCTTCCACCGAAAAAGTTAATTCTTTTGTAGGAGTACCAATAAAACATACCTGCGCTTTATTAGCCGCAAGTTCGAATGCCATCTTCATTGTGATAACATTACCGGCTGTCTCATATACATAATCAAAGCCATTTCCATCTGTTAAGGTCATTGCCTGTTCCATGAAGCCTTCATCTCTTGTATTGATAGTACCTGTTGCACCGAGCGATTTAGCAAGCCCTAATCGGGACGGTTCAATATCAAAAACTACAACCCTCTTAGCGCCGTAAATCTTCGCCCACTGCATTGTCAGAAGTCCGATTGTGCCTCCTCCAAGAATTGCAACATTCTTTCCGCCTTTGTAGTCCACACGATTCAATCCATGAAGGGCTACAGTTGCCGGTTCAAAAAAAGCTCCTTTTTCAAAAGATACATTATCATCAAACTTAACCACATTTTTTTCCGGCACAACTACATATTCCGCAAAGCTTCCAAATTCTCTCGAACCGATAAAACTATAATGTTTGCACAGTGAATAATTACCTTTTTGGCAATCTTCACATTTCATACATGGCACCAGCGGCACACCAGCTACACGATTACCGGGTTCTACACCGACTACGCTATCACCAATCGCTTCTATTGTTCCTGAAAATTCATGTCCAAGAACATTGGGGAAAAAGTGACAGGCATCTCCGTTCACACGCGGAATATCTGAACCGCAAATACCGGTGTACTTTACTTTGATAAGAACCTGCCCCTTTTGGGGAACCGGTTTATTAATTTCTTCGTAACGAATATCTTCTCTCGCATAAACTACTCCCGCTTTCATTCCTTATGTCCTCCTATTTTCTTCATTAACTCTTTTGTACTTTCATATAAGTTTAAATAAATATCATAATTCAATTTATATTTTTCAAAGTTATCCATATCAGGCTCATGTCGTCTGGTCGTCTTAACTGTAGTATTTACCGCTTCTTCGAAGCTTTTATATAATCCCACTCCAACACCTGCAAGAATCGCTGCTCCCAAAGTAGTGGCTGTATCAGAAGAAGGAACCGCAATAGGCTTTCCTGTGATATCCGACTTGATCTGCGTCCATAAAAATGAATTGGCAGATCCTCCCATGCTCCGCAGCTCTTCTACTGCCGCGCCCGTGCTTTCCGCAATATCCAGATTATGTTTGAGTGAGTATGCAACGCCCTCCATAGCAGCCCGAATTATATGTCCCTTTGTCTTGGAAAAATCTAATCCGAAGAACACTCCTTTGGCATACGGATCCCAAATAGGAGATCTTTCACCAGCCATATACGGAAGAAATACCAGACCATCACTTCCCGGCTCAACCGCTTTTGCCAAATCATCAAACTGTACCAGAGAAGATTTCCCTTTCTTATTAGCAACAGAACGTTCATATTCAGCAAATTCTCTTTCCATCCAGCGCATAACACCACCGCCGCCGGTAGTGCCTCCCTGCAGCAGCCATTGTCCCGGAACCACATGGAAACTCAGGATCATTTGAGGATTTGAAGCATATGTATCCAGGCAGATACTCATTCCTCCCGCCTGACCGCCCTGCTCCTGTGTCTCGCCCGGATGAATAACACCTGCTCCGAGAGTTCCGCATGCCGCATCAAGGCCGCCTGCAACAACCGGCGTTCCAACAGCAAGCCCCGTCAATTCAGCTGCGTATTCATTCACAGTGCCGACGACTTCATGACATGCCACAATGTCCGGAAGAAGTTTTCTCGGAATATTCATCAAATTACACATCTCATCATCCCATTGTCCTGTTCTCATGTTAAAACAATGAAATCCGTAAGATTGACAAATATCCTGGCTGATATTACCCGTTAACCGATATACAATAAATGAATTTGACTGTAAAATCTTCCATGTTTTTTTGTAAACTTCCGGAAGATTTTCTTTATACCAGATAATTTTTGCGGTCGTATATGATGGCTGCAAAGGATTACCGCTTAAATCAAAAATTTTTTCAGCCCCTATTTTTTCATTTAATCTGGCGCAAATGTCATTCGCGCGGGTATCCATCCATATAGGGGTATTAGTTAGAACATTGCCGTCTTCATCGATTGCAATCGCCGACCAGCTCTGTCCATCAATCCCAATACCTTTTATATCTGCCGGTTTGATTTTTGTTTTTTCAATCACTTCACTAATTGCACCGCAGACAGCCTCCCACCAATCATCCGGATTCTGCTCCACCCATGAGGCTTTCGGATAATACAGGTTATAATCACCTGTAGCTGTTGCTACTACCGTGCCATCTTTTTGAAATAAAGCTATCTTGCAAGCACTGGTTCCGATATCAATGCCTAATAAATATTCGTTCATCTTATACCTCTTGATATTCTCGTTTTCATGCCGATTTATATGTGTTTCTTATATACACTTATTATAATAAGCCTTCACCTGTAAAGTTAGATGTTTATTGGACAACAGCATATGCTATATGTCGCATCATCGAACATTCCTATAATGTGCAAACAAAAAACCTTCGAGTGTCGGTCTGCAGACCAACTACCCGAAGATTGAACTTTGTCATATATTACATCCGTATGTCCTCAACACACTATTCTATCTTATTTATGCCTTATCACTTCCGGTTCATATATTACTTCTGGTTTTTCTCCCTGATATTTACCCTCCGTTTTCACAATTAATAGTTTTTGCTTTGCATCATTCCAATAGAAAGTAGTGGCTTTATAGATTTCTTTTTCATAGTTATAATTATCACCCTCATCCTGGTATAAAGTGAAGCTGCCGTCAGCTCCGCTATATACGCGAATGAAAATATTACTGTCATAATTATCATCCGCATATTGCATATCATTTGAAAGAGGTAATACAGACCCGGCCTTTACAAAAACCGGTATTTTATCAATAGATGCATCTGCCTCTATTTCCTGACCGCCTTTATAATATTTATTTGTCCAGAAATCATACCAGTCCGCCCCCGAAGGCAAGTAGCATTTCCATCTTTTAGGGGCTTCAATACATCTGTTCCCGGACAGATAATACATTGGTTTCGTAACCGGACAGACCAGAAGATTCGGCCCAAACATAAACTCATTTGATATCCCATGCGCTTTTTTGTCATTCATAAAATCAAACAAAAGACTCCGCATGATAGTCGCATTATTTCTCCAGACAGCTCCTGCAAGCGAATAAATATAGGGCATGAGATGATATCTCAGCTTAATGAATTTCTCTATTGCATCATAAAAGGCAGTTCCTTTACCCCCGAAATTCCAAATTTCCCTTGGTGTATCCGTTCCATGAGAACGAAACATCGGAAGAAAGCATGCCATCTGCAGCCAGCGTGTATACAATTCACAGTATCCCTTGTCATGAACTCCTTCATCATAATCGCCTTTCCAGAACCATTTTTCAGACGGATCCTGGTTGC
This sequence comes from uncultured Lachnospiraceae bacterium, assembly GCA_964571145.1. Lineage (GTDB taxonomy): Bacteria > Bacillota > Clostridia > Lachnospirales > Lachnospiraceae > Suilimivivens. Next base: position 33,296 of record CAZNAP010000018.1, read on the forward strand.
ATCCGCAGCCTCTGTTCTCCCACTTTTCCCTGACCGTAAAGAAGCCGCCTATATCAAGTGTCCAATAAGGATAACCGCTCAATCCCATATTCAGCCCTTCTATAATTTGCTTCTCTAATACATCCCATCTGGCACAAATATCTCCGGACCAGAGCACTGCACCATACTGGCTTCCGGACAAATAACCGGAGCGGGTAAGATTCAGCACCCGCTTATCCTGCGTATAATTACGCTGGTTTTCATAAATGCCTTTTGCATGAAGAATTGCATAAATATTTGCCTTATCGGCATCTATATACTTTTTATGCTCCTCTCCTACCAGGTGATATCGTTCCCATGGCTCCCGCTGCATGCTTCCATTCCAGTCAACTCCCGAAAATGGTTCTGTAGAGTCACACCACCATGAATCGAAGCCTTGATCAAACAACCCTTCTTTCATCTGTTTCCAATATAAATCCCGCGCCTTTGGAGCAAATGCATCATAGGTAGAATAATCCTTCAGCAGATATCCTCTTTCTGCAAATTGTGAATAATCCTCAGTATTGGAGTTCATATTAGGCCATACTGATACCATAGTATGAACATGCATATGCTTTAGCTTATCCGCACATTCCCGCATATTCCCATAGCGTTTGGTGTCAAGCGTTTTCTCTCCCCAGAAACCCGGTTTCCAAGTGTTCCAGTCTTGAACTATACAATCTAAAGGAACATTTATGTTCCTGTAATGTTCTGCAACATCAACCAGTTCATCCGCCGTAGTATATCTTTCCTTTGACTGAATATAGCCGAATGACCAGCGCGGAAGCATTGCCGAACGTCCTGTCAGTGTTCTGATCGCATCCACAATTTCATCATAACTTTCGCCCGGCATAAAATAATAATCCAGCTGATCCACAGTGTCGAAGAACATGTAAGTCCCTCTTTCATCATCATTAAAGGTCATAAGGGAACTGCAGTCGAACATAATTCCGTATCCCCTGCTTGAAAGAAATACAGGCATAGGAATTCTTCCATTATGCTGATACAAATACTGTGTATGTCCTCTGTAATTATAGATTCCTTCTTCTCCCTGTCCGAGTCCGAATATTCCTTCATCTTCTTCAAATGTAAAATTCAGGCGGCCTCTATAGGCCTCCCTAATCTTTTCCGGTTTTAAATTCCTGACAAAGTTTCTTTCACCATCAGCAGTCTGAACCCGTTCGATCACCGGCTCTTCATTTCCGGTCGTGAATCTTATAATATCTGCTTTCTGTAGTTCTTTCCCACTCTCATAAAGATAAACATATTCTGTTCCGGGCTTTTTCCACAGTACGGTACCATCTGATTTCTTAACATCGAGAAGAACTTTTTCTGTGAGTAATACAATCCTTTCGTTATTTTCCAAAATCCTGAATTTTGCGCTTAGAAAGTCATATTGCTGAAATAACAATGACGGTTTCTCAATATGAGCATTCTGTGTATATACACACCGGATTACTGCTTCTGTAATCGGTTTAATATATAAATTGCCTTTATCAAAACATATTAACAGCTCTCTGTCATTAACCATATGCGATATGTATTTCACGATAATGTCCACTCCTTTTTCTGTTGCTGCAATAACTAACCCTTAACCGCGCCTGCCGTCATACCCGAAACAATATGCTTTTGCCCCAGCAGATATACAATAATAACCGGCAGACTCGTAAGCAGTATATCGGCACACACGAGATTCCAGTCCTTAAAATACATACCGAAGAAGTTATATACCGATAATGTCATTGGCCATTTTTCTGAACTTCCAAGGAAGTATAACGGTGAAACAAATTCGTTCCATGTATTAAGAAAGATTAGAATGGTGACAGTAGCGATGGCAGGTTTTAACAATGGCAATATGACATTGAAGTATAACCTTACAGGGCCGCACCCATCTATCACTGCCGCTTCATCCAGTTCTTTGGGTACTCTCGCCACAAAACCGTGTATCAGAAATACCGCAAATGGTAACTGCATGGCTGTATATAAAAGGATAATACCAAGTCTCTTATTCTGGAGGTTTAATAACAGCATAACCTTTGTAAGCGCCACATAGTTGATCGGCATTGTAATTCCAAGAACTAAATACATATAAAGAAGTTTATTAAGCTTCGTTGCATTTCTTGACAGCACATATGCCGCAAGACTTGCAAAGATAACGCACAAGAATACGCTTCCGGATGAATATATCACGCTATTGACAAATGACGCAGCCAACTTTCCTTTTTCGATTACAGTGAGGAAATTCTCCCATACGAACGGAAAGGAAGGTAAGGAAAGATCCATATCGGCGGCAGCATTTTTGTCCTTCAATGAGTTAAGCAGTATTAGCAGAAGCGGTATCAAACATATTGCCGAAAGCGCCCATGCTACAATATTAGAAAATGCAGCGTAAATATATTTTTTTATTTTCATTATTCCTGCACCTCATTTCTTGTCATAATCCGGATCATATAAATTCCAATCACTACCATAAATACAAACATAACCGATGAAAGCGCGGTACCGATAGCGTACTGGCCGGTTCCGAATTTCTTAAACACTTCCGTATAAAGAACTTCCGTAGTTGCCTTTCCCGGTCCTCCGTTTGTCATCGCATAAATCATGTCGAATACCTTTAAGCCATAAATAACATTAAGTACTGTAGTTGTCGCAAGAGTCGGCATAAGCAAGGGCAGTGTTATATATCTGAATTTCTGCCAGCCGGATGCACCGTCTATACTTGCGGCTTCATAATACTCCGTTGATATAGAGAGTAATCCTGCTATCAGAATAGTCATAATATAACCGGTACCCCTCCATATATCGACTGCCATGACTGTACCAAATGCATATTTGGGACTTGTAAGCCATTGCAAAGCCAGAAAATCTAATCCCATCGATCTGAAAAAGGTATTTAACAATCCGTCGGCCGGATTTAAGATAGATGAAAAAATCATGCCAAGAATCAGAGTAGATAAAACGGAGGGCATAAACATAACTCCTCTATGAAAATTTAATAACTTTATAGTTCTGGTCATAAGAATAGCCAATGCAAGGCCGAATACATTTTTTAAAACCGTTGTTATAAGGGTAAAAAGCAACGTATTTGAAATAATTTTCATATATACTTCATCGGCGGAATAAATAACCTTAAAGTTGGACAATCCCACAAAATTCAATTCATCGGAATAAGCAGACCAATCCGTAAAGGAATATCCGATACCAATTATCCCCGGGACTACAAATAGCACAGAATAAATAATCAGCGCGCCCGCTGCGAACCACAGCGGATATAATTTACTCTTATTCATATTTTACCTCTTCTCACAGGTCGTTCGACTCTGTTTCTTTTCTATCGCTATATGGAAATGGCCGACTATTTACGTCGGCCATTCATTCCAAGCATTAAGCTTAGTTCCATGCTGGATCAGACGCGGCAGCAGCCTGCTCTACACGTAATTTATCAATTTTCTCCAGTACTTCTGCAGAACTCATATCTCCTACAAACATAGCAGATAGGCTTGCACCAATATCACCCCACTGAGGATTTACATATTTGACAGAGGTCTGTAGTACTGTCCCCTGTAAATCATATCTGTCATAGAATGTCTGTATTGTGTCATTATACATGGTAGGAGCGTTGGTAAACGCCAGTTTATTGAACTTAGCCACATTTTCCGTTAAATATGTAAGGCTTTCTTCTCTCGCAAGGTACTCAAGGTATTGTTTTGCTTCTTCAACATGTTTCGAAGTCGAAGAGATGAATCTTGCAGGACCGGCCGGGTTAACATTTAACACCTGATTGTCATTTAACGGTATTACGAAATATCCGATATCTTCAACTGCAATATCCGGATTTACCGCATTTACTTCATCACCGAATCCCTGGTTGGCAATTGTCATCGAATACTCACCGGATGCAATATTTGCAGCAGCATTCGCATATTCATTTGACATGTAGTTGTCACCCCAGTATCCTTTTTCAATCATTTCGTTCATCTGGTCAAGAATAGTTGTTAAACCTTTATTTCCTGCAAATACCTGCTCGTTGCTGTTAAGAGCATCTACTGTTCCCGGATTGGCTGCTTCTACAGAAACACCACTTTCCAGGAACCATAATACATGATGCCATCCGTCTGATACCGCTTCGTAAACCGGAATAACGCCCGAACCTTTTATAGCCTCACATACTTCCATAAAGCTGTTGTAGTCTGTAGGAACCGAAAGTCCTAATTCTTCAAACAAAGGAATATTGTACGCAACTGCCCATACCGCGGATACGTCCTGAATAGGCTGTCCGTAAAGCTTTCCGTTTGCCGATAATTCAACTGCCGCTAATTCATCAACCTTTCCCGCCCAGGAAGCGTCAGTTAAATCAACTGCATTTTTCTCCACGTTAAACTGAGAAACAATATCAAACTTACCGCTCTGTGCTGCAAAAATATCTGTACATTCACCTGTATTCAGCTTCGTGGAAAGCAGGTTAGCATACTGATCAGCCGGTACGATCTGGTAATCGACCTTAATTCCTGTTTCTTCTGTAAATTTCTCAGCGAGTTCGATTTCTGCATCCTGAATCCAATCCTGACTCGCCATAAATGTAAGGGTTACGTCTGCTTTTGTTTTTGTTTCTGTTTCTGTTTTTGTTTCTGCTTCTGCTACTGCCTCTGCTTCCGGCGCTTCACTCTTCTCAGGGGCACTTTTTGCTGTACCACAGCCCACTAATGAGCACACAGTTGCAACAGACAACAGTATTGCCAACAGTTTCTTTTTCATTTCATCGTCCTCCTTATATATTGACTTTATTTATTTGTAAT